>DASWEL010000335.1:0-16754 GCA_036394755.1 Gemmatimonadales bacterium
GATCGAACCAGGACTCTCCTGATCCAGAGTCAGGCGTGTTGCCAGTTACACCAAGGGGCAGCGATTATGGAGCTGAGGGGGCTCGAACCCCTGACCTCCTGGGTGCGATCCAGGCGCTCTCCCAGCTGAGCTACAGCCCCGCGAGGGCCCGGAACATAACCTCACTCCCTTTATTCTCCAAGCAGGCGCGTGTCGGACTCATCGTCCTCACGTTCATCAATCTATTCAACTACCTCGACCGATGGATCGTCGCTGCCCTCGCCGAAAGCATGAAGCACTCCGAGCTCCACCTCTCCGATACGCAGCTCGGCTCGTTGATGACCGGATTTCTGATGGTGTACATGCTCGCGGCGCCGCTGTTCGGCCGGCTCGGCGACACGCGGTCACGCAACCGTTTGCTCGCGGTCGGCGTCGCCATTTGGAGCGTCGCGACCGGGCTCGCGGGACTGGCAAGGAACTACGCCGGTTTGTTCGCCGCCCGCGCGGCGGTCGGGATCGGGGAGGCGGCGTATGGAACCATCTCGCCGGCGCTCCTTGCGGACTACTTTCCCCGCCAAAAGCGTGGGCGAGTGTTCGCGGTGTTCTTTGCCGCAATCCCCATCGGCTCCGCCCTCGGTTACATCGTGGGCGGGCTGGTCGACCGCTATTTCGGCTGGCGTCAGGCGTTCTTCGTGGCGGGCGTGCCCGGGCTGGTGCTGGCAGCCTTCGCGTGGCGGCTCTACGACCCGCCGCGAGGCAGCCAGGACTCGGCCGAGGAAGTGCCGCGCAGCACTCGCGGCGCCTACCACACATTGATTCGCAACCGGCCATACGTGCTCACAATCCTGGGCTACGCGGCGTACACGTTCGCAATCGGCGCGCTGGCGTTTTGGACGCCGACCTTTTTGGAGCGCGTGCGCGGCATCCCCAAAGCGCACGCGACGGTCCAGTTCGGGGCGATCGTGGTCGTCACTGGATTCGTAGGCACATATCTGGGCGGCTGGCTCGGCGACCGCCTGTTGAGGGCTTCACGGCAGGCATACCTGTGGCTCTCCGGAACGGTCACGCTCCTCGCGGCGCCGCTCACACTCCTGGCTCTCGCGGCGCCGCAACCCTACGTGTATTGGCCGGCGATCGTCGCCGCAGAGCTCTGTCTGTTCGCATCCACGGGACCGGTCAACTCCGCGATCGTCAACGAGGTCTCTCCACACATCCGCGCCACCGCCGTCGCGCTGAGCATTTTCACAATTCACATCCTCGGCGACGTTCCCTCACCGTCTATCGTGGGGATGATATCGGACGCGCGCTCGTTGGCCGACGCCGTCTTGATCATCCCCGTCGCGGTGCTGCTGGGCGGGGTGATTTGGACGTACGCGGCGTGGCGCATGTCGCGAGCGACAACTCCGCTGACGACGTGAGAACGCTGCTCCGTCTGTTACTGCGCGGCGTGCTCCGGATCTTTTTCCGGCGGACCGAGGTCAGCGGAGCGGAGCGCGTGCCGCAGGCGGGTCCCGTGATCTTTGTGCTCAACCATCCGAACGGGCTCATTGACCCCACATTTCTCCTATGTCTCGCGCCCCGGCGCGTCTCGTTTCTCGCCAAGGCCCCGCTGTTCCACATGCCGATCATTGGCGCGATCGCGCGAGCCTTCGAGGCGATCCCCGTGCACCGCCGCCAGGACACAGGTGCCGATCTGCAAAAGAACGCGGAAACGTTCGAGACGGCACGAGCCGTGTTGGTCCGCGGCGGTACCATTGCCGTTTTTCCGGAGGGGGCGTCGCACAGCGACCCCAAGTTGCGACCGCTCAAGACCGGTACCGCGCGCATCGCGCTCGGCGCCGCTGCGGCGTTGCCTCCCAACCTGATCCTCCAGATCGTGCCGGTCGGGTTGTATTACCGAGCCAAACAGACATTCCGCAGCGTCGCGTTATTGCACTTCGGGACGCCATTCTCCGTCGAGCGCATCGCCCTCGCCCCAGGGGCAGAGCCTCCAGGCGAGCCCGTCCGTGCACTCACGGCGCGCCTCGAGGCAGCGCTGCGCACGGTGACTCTCGAGGCAGAAGAAGTAGATGCCCACGCGCTGATCGCGCGCGCCCAACACATCTTCAGTGCCGCCGATGATGCACCGGAGCGGCCCCCATCGCTGGCCGAGGAGTTCGAGGTCCGTCGCCGGCTTCTGGCCGGATACGACGTGGCGCGTCGGCACTGGCCGGAACGCGCCGCCCGACTACAGGCGCGACTGGAGCGCTACGAGGCGGCGCTCGATGCCGCGGGCCTGGACGTACGGCACCTCGCCCCGCGCAGCTACGCATGGCGGCGGGCGGCGACGTACGCTCTCAAGAGCGTGTTGTTTTTGACGCTGGGGTTGCCCGCCGCGTTGATCGGCGGGTTGGTTCACTACCCAGCCTACCGTGTCGTGGGCTGGGTCGCGACAGGAATGACGAAGGACGCAGCGGATACGCTCGCGACGGTCAAACTGCTCAGCGCCATGCTCCTGTTCCCGCTGACTTGGACAGCGGTCGTCGTAGCCGTCTGGTTGTGGCGGGGCGCGTGGGCTGCGGCGCTCGTTGCCCCGATTCTGCCGCTCACAGGTTACGTGGCGCTGCATTTCGCCGAGCGCTTTGACCGCGTGGTGGGAGCGACACGGGCGCTCGCCATCCTGCTCTTTCGACGACGGGCCTTCCTGCGCTTAACCGCGGAGCGTCACGACATCCGCCGGCAGATTCTGGACCTGGGGCGGGAGGTGGACGGCCTACTCGCCTAACAACTCCCCGAGCAGCTTAAGGTTCGGCAGCTGATCGCCCAGCACCTTCAGCGTGGCCGCGATCGGGATCGCGAGGAACACGCCCGGGATCCCCCAGATGAACCACCAGAACAGCACGAAAATCATCACCGCGAGCGGGTTCAGCTTGAGGCGATTGCCGTAGGCATAGGGCGAGACGACGTTGTTTTGGAGCGTGCTGATGACGAGATAGATGGCCGGCGCGAGAAGCACCTGCCCCAGCCCTGAGAAAACCGAAAAGCCGTCGATCAGGAGTAGCCCGACAATGATCACGCCCCCCAGATACGGAATGAACTCGAGCACGAACGTCACGACGCCCCAGATGAATGGATCGGGCATGCCGATCGCCCACATGGCGAGACCGACGGCGATGCCCTGCCCCACATTGATGAGCGCCGTGACGGTGAGATAGTTCGCCACAATCGACTCGGTTCTGTTCAAGATGTCGGTCGCCGTGCGCAAATCATCGGGCGCGGGCAACAGCTTCACCAACTTGCGAAACAGCATGTTCCCCGCCGCGAGCATCAGGTAGACCAAGACGATGACCTCGAGCAGTCCCGCGACAACCGTGGTCGCGCGTCCCAGCAACTGGGCGAATAATGACGGCACGGCGGGGCCGGGCGCCGTCTGCACCGGCGGGGGCGCTGGTCGCGGTCGCGGGGCGTTGCGCGCTGCGGGCGCCGGCGCGGCCGGTGAACTATCCGCGGGCGTCCCCGATGCCGCCGCGGTCAACCTGTCGAGGGGACGGCCGATCTCGCGCAGCTTCCTCCGCGCGATCGCGATGTTCGACGGCGCCTGGTCCACCCACTCGCTGGCCGGTCCCGACAACGCCCAAGCACCGACGACGAGCACGGCGAGCGCGCCCAGAACCACGATCGCGGCGCCCGCCGGCGCGGGGATTCGCAGCCGTCCCAGCCCACGCACGAGGGGGGTCAGCAGCGCCTGAAAGCACAGTGCCAACGCGATTGGGATGAAGAACTCCCGGCCCAATGCGAGTCCGGCGACCGAGAGACCCACGGCGATGAGCTTCGTGGTGAAGGGGGCGTCTCGACCGTTTAGCATCAGCGGGTCAGGGCTTTTCGAAGATTATTGATCAGCCCCGAAAACATCCTGTGGGCATTGCGTCGGCGGTAGAACTGGCCGTTCAGCCACGACCGGAACCCCGACGGGTGCCAGATGTGCTTGAGCGAGACCTTCGTCGACCCGCCCGCGAAGCCCAGCGCAAAAAACGTCTTCGAGCCGGCCCGATGGTAGATCTCCACCCAGCCGAACGTGTGCGGCGCCGAGAAGTCGATGATTTCGATGACCGATTCGTGCTGATGCGTGTCGCGCTGGAAGGTCAGCTTGTAGCGCGCACCTTTTCCGGCCTTCTTCTCGCTCGTCGTGGCCTTCACGCCGACACAGTTGGGCAGCCACTCGGACATTCGCAGGGGGTCCGAGATGAGCGCGAAGACCTTGTCGATCGGTGCCGGTACATTGGCCGAATAGGTGAATGAGACCGGTCCCATGGGGCGGGGAATATAATCGCCCGCCCCACGGTCGGCGGTGACGCGCGACAAACCAGTCACCGCCATTGTTTTACTCGGCAAACGGCACGTCTACTTCCAATCCGTCTTTCGCCACGCTCGCATTGGGAAACACTTCGCGGGCTTCCCGCACCAGCTCGTCGGCGCTGATCGAGTAACGCGCTGAAACATGCGACAGCACGAGTCGCTTCGCCTTCGCCGCGAGCGCGACCTGGGCAGCCTCTTTGGCGGTGGAATGCCCGGTGTCGCGGGCGCGCTCGCGCTCTTCCTCGCCGAACGTTGCTTCGTGTATCAGCAGGTCCGCCTCCTGTGCGGCATCCACCGTGGCGGCGCTGGGCCGCGTGTCACCGGTGAACGCGACGAGCCGGCCGGGCCGGGCAGCGCCTACGACGTCGGACGGTCGGACGGTCTGACCGTCGGAGAGCTGAACGTCCTCACCTTTCGTGAGTTTGCCCCAGAGTGGTCCTTCGGGAATGCCGAGTGTACGCGCTTTCTCGACGTCAAAGCGTCCGCGTCGCACGTGCTCCTTCACGAGGTAGCCGAGCGAGGGACCGCCGCCGTGTTCAGTCGGAAACGTGCAGATGTCGTATCCGTCCCGTTTCGCCGGACCAGCCACGATGTCTCCGGCCTTTACTTCCACGATCTCGACGGGAAACGGCACGCGCTCGACGCCGAGCTGCATCGCCGTGGTCAGAACTTTCTTGGCGCCCTTGGGGCCGTAAAGAAACAACGGCTCGGGACGGCCCTGCAGGCCGAGCGTGCGGATCAACCCGATCACTCCGAGGAAGTGATCGGCGTGAAAGTGCGTGAAGAAGATCTCGGTGAGGGCGAAGCTCACGCCGTACCGCATCATCTGGCGCTGGGTCCCCTCACCGCATTCGAATAGCAGCGTTTCGCCTTCACGATGGATGGCGAGCCCCGAAACATTGCGTTCTACGGTGGGCCGGGCGGCTGACGTACCGAGGAAAGTGACGGTTAGAACAGCTTTACCCTCACCAAGCCGGGTTTCATGTACTTGTCCGGATGCTCTTTGAGATCCGTCAGCAGCGCAGTAAGAGCGACGGAGAGATCGCGCAGGTTTGCGTACATCGCCGTATCCGCTGCCATGCGACCCAACGTCCCTTGGCCCCGATTGATCCGCTCGAGCAGCGTATCAATCGATGCCGTGGTACGCGCCAGGTTGTTCGTCAGTTTGGTCAGATTGGTGGAGATCGAATCGATGTTCCGGCCGGTGCCCGATGCGAGCATCGAATCCACGCGCTGCATGACGCGCTCGGTCGCCTGCAGCGTCCGCGTCGTCTGCTTGATGAATGGGCCTTCGGGAGCGTTGGCGAGCGTGTTCATCGCCCGTTGCGTCACGACGAGCGTGTTGTGGATGTCCTCGCCGAGCCGGTCCGACACGATGTTGGCCGCGTTCTCCATCAGCTCGTTGGCGCGGTTGGCGACGCCCTGCGCCACACCGGCGATGTCGGGCGTACTCGTCCCCGAGATGCTGCGCCCGCTCGCCAGCATCTCCTCGCGCGCGCCGGGGTTGTAGTCGATGAATTTGGCGCCGAACAGGTCCATCGCGGCGACGGCGGCGCTCGCGTCGATGTGTGGCGCCACGTCCTTCGACAGCTCGAGCCTGACACGCACGCTCTTCACCCGCTCGAGGGCCACGCGCGCGACCCTGCCCTTCTTCACGCCGGAGACGAGGACGGGATCGCCCTGCTTCAGCCCGGCAACGCTCTCGAACATCACATCCACGGAGATGCCGCCGGTGCGCAGCGACTGCCCCGTCAGATAAAGCATCCCGACGAGGAAGACGGCGACGCCCACCAGCACGAACGCCCCGACGCCGACTTCCTGCTTATAGGTAAGGTCCATTAGCGCCCGCCTATTCGCCTTTCCCCTGTCGGAACCTCATTCGCCTGGATGACCGCCATCTCCAGATCGCGCTCCAGGAACTGCTGCACCACGGGATCCTTGGACGCGATGATCTCTTCAGCGGTGCCCACGGCCCGGATCTTCGCCTTTGATAACAGTGCGATCCGGTCGGCGACACGGAAGGCGCCGCGCACATCGTGCGTCACAACGACGCTGGTCACCCCGATCTCCTGCTGCAGCCGCTCGACGAGCGAATCGATGATATCGGCGTTCACGGGATCGAGGCCGGATGTCGGCTCGTCGTACAGCAAATATGTCGGTTTCCCGGCGATCGCACGGGAGATGCCCACCCGCTTGCGCATGCCGCCCGAGAGCTCCGATGGGTACTTGTTGCCGACGTCCTCATTGAGATTCACGAGGCGTAAGCATTCTTTGACCCGCTGGATGCAGTAGTCCTTATCGGCGTACAGCTTTTCGTCCGTGATGCCCAGGCGGATGTTCTCGAAGACGTCCATCGAGTCGAACAGCGCGCCGTTCTGAAAGACGTAGCCGATGCGGCTGCGCAACGCCGCCAGCTCCTTGCGACCCAGCAGCGGCACCTGCTGCCCGTCGACCCACACCTCGCCCGAATCGGGCTTGATCAGGCCGATGATGTGCTTGAGGAGGACGCTCTTGCCGACGCCCGATGGGCCGAGCAAGGCGACCGTTTCGCCCTCCGCGACGAAGAAGTCGACGCCGTCGAGCACGACGTTGTCGACGAACCGCTTGGAGACCTTCTTCAGCTCGATGCTCACTTCGCGGTCCCCAGGATGATCTTCGTGAGAATCGTATCGAGCATCAGCACGGTGACGGATGCCGCCACCACGGCCTGCGTCGTCGAACGGCCGACGCCCTCGGCGCCCTGCTGCGTGTTGAAGCCGATATAGCACGGAATGATCGTGACGGCCCCGGCAAACGCGTACGACTTGATGAGCGAGTACCACAAGTCGAGCGGTCTGAAGAAGTAGCGGGAACCGAATTCGAAGTCGGCGTAGGTCAGGCCCAGCGACGACCGGGCCGTGATATACCCGACCACGATACCGAAGGCGTTGGCGAGCATCACGAGCGCCGGGATCGCGATCAGTCCCGCCAGGATCCGCGGCAGCAGCAGATGGGTCACCGGCGAGCGGCCGAGGCTTTCGAGCGCGTCGATCTGCTCGGTCACCCGCATGCTCCCCAGCTCGGCGGCGTAGCGGGCGCCGATCCGGCCAGCGAGGATCAACCCCGTCAGCACGGGGCCCAGCTCGAGAATCATCGATTCCGAGATGATTCCCCCGGCGACATACAGGGGGAGCTGGCCGGTGAATTGATAGCCGGCCTGCAGGCTGGTCACGGCACCGGCGAACCCCGCCACCAGCAGGACGATAAAGAGGCTGCCGTAGCCGACGCCGATCGTCAGCTCGAAGGTGCGAGGGACCCAGATGCGCCATTCCAGGATGCCGCGCACGAGGTCCATGAGCATAAAAAAGAAGCGCCCGGCGTGGCTGGCGCTCCGTAAGGACCACCGCCCGACATATCGCCGCAGGTCGAGGGCGGCAGTGAATGCGCTCATGGGCCTGTATCTTGTGTGGCTATGAGCTTCACGCGCAAGCTGTTAGCCTGGTACAAGCGCAACGCACGCGTCCTTCCGTGGCGCGAGACGCGCAATCCCTATGCCATCCTCGTTTCGGAGTTCATGCTGCAGCAGACGCAGGTCAGCCGGGTTTTGGAGTATTTCCCTCGCTTCATGGCCCGCTTTCCTACCATGGCTTCACTCGCCGGCGCTCGGCCCAAGGCCGTCATGGAAGAGTGGGACGGTCTGGGTTACTACGCGCGCGCTCGGAATCTCCATAAGCTCGCGAAACGAGTAACGAAAAGCGGATACCCGATACCGGACGATCCCGCGGAATTACGGACACTACCCGGTGTGGGACGGTACACAGCAGGAGCGGTGGCGTGCTTCGCGTATGAAAAGCCCGTGGCGACGGTCGACACGAACGTGCGGAGAGTGCTGGAGCGAGCATTCGCATCCAAGGACGTCTGGAAGCTAGCCGAGAAGCTCGTGCCGAAAAACGGAGAACGCGCGTGGAGATTCAATCAGGCGCTGATGGAGCTCGGCGCGCTCGTTTGCAAAGCGAGAACCCCGCTCTGCCCTGAGTGTCCGGTCAACGACAACTGCAGGACATTCACTACTAGGTCACAGACGCGCCGCGGGCGTGTGTGCACCTAGCCTTTGCATGCCCCCGCCGTTTAGGAGCTCCGAGAGATCACCAAATCCATAACCAGCCGACCGGGCGTCTGCGATGATCCCCGGCAGCGCACTGGCCGTCTGCATCCTATCCCCTTCAGGATCGTAGCCGTCGCCATCATGCAATAGCACAATCGCGCCGGGCCTCAGGCGTTTGCGAACGCGCCGCCGGATCTGCTCCACGCCGGGTTTGGCGGTATCGAACACGCCAAACGTCCAGCCGAACACCGTATAGCTCATATCCACAATTATCGATATGAGAAATGGACTCCGATATCCGTGCGGCGCTCGGAACGATCGTGGAGACACACCCATTACCGATTCGATCGCATCGTGCGTTTTGCTGAGCTGTGTTCGAATCTTTTTGGGACCGGCGAAGTGCAGCTTGACGTGATTGTAAGTGTGATTACCAACCAGGTGCCCGGCACCCGCCACGTCCCTTGCGGCGCTCGGAAACCTCCGCACGTGATCACCCACCATGAAGAACGCGGCCGGTACGCGCGCAGCGGCGAGGGTCTCGAGTATCGCCGGCGTCGCTCGCTCGTTCGGACCGTCGTCGAATGTGAGATAGATCTTTCGATCTCTGGGACCCCGCTCGACTGAAGGCCCGAAGATCAGGTCGAACCCCATCACCCCGTCACCCGCCTGTACACCGCGAGCACCCGCTGCGCCACGAGCGGCCACGCATACCGCTCGGCGACGCGTCGTCCCTCCCGCGCCATCGTCGCACGCCGGTCCGTGTCGTCGATCAGGCCGTTGACCGCTTCTCCCCACGCGTCGGGATCGCCGAGCGGAGCGAATACCGCCTGCGCCTGGGCGGCGAGATCGCGGAAGGCCGGAATGTCGGAGACGACGAGCGGCGTACCGCACGCCATCGCCTCGAGCAGCGTCACGCCAAAGGAAGCGCGCGTCGTGGGACAGAGGTAGACGTCGGCGTCGCGGTAGCAACCAGGCCGGCCGCCGTTGACGTAGCCGGCGAACTCGACGCAGGGGCCGAGCCGGCGGGCCGCGCGCTCCATGCGCCAGCGCCACGGTCCGTCCCCCACTACGGTGAGATGCGCCGCCGGATGGCGCTCGAGGATGCGCGGCATCGCGGCGAGCACCGTCCCCAGATCATTGCGCGGCTCGATCCGTCCGAGCCACAGCAGCCTCGGTCCGTCGGAGCCTCGACCCAGGCCGGGACGGAAGAACGTCGTGTCCACGCCGTTCGGAATGATCTCCCATGGCGCCGTGAAATAGCGCGCCATGGCGTCGCGCGCGGCAGCGCTAACCGCAATCGTGGCCGCATGGCGATCCAGCATCCGCTGGAACGGCCCGCGCAGGAGACGCAGACCGATCGAGCGCGCGAACCAGGTGTGAAACGTGGCTACGACGGGAATACCTGCCCGCCAGGCGGCGCGCGGCGCGACGAGACCCAGCGTGGGATTCAGGCCGCCGTGCACATGGACGACGTCGAACCGCTCTTTGCGGAACAGCGCCTCGAACCTGGCGGTCAGGCGCAAGCCGACAGTAACCCGCGCCACTCCGCCATTCGCGTAAATCACGAGGCTGGTCCCGATGCGCCGCACATCGGAATGCTCCACTGGTTCCCCGACTCCCTGCCGGCGCATGTTGGACGTGACGATCGTCGTGTGATGCCCGAGGCTGTCGAGCTCTCGCGCCAGATGGTGCACGTGCTCGGGCACGCCACCCAGCTGCGGGTAGTAGTCCTCCGCGACGAGGGCGATACGCAGTGGACTCATCGCGCCCGGTGGGCCAACCGTTCCACCGCGGACACGACCGCCGCGGGGCGCTCTTCCTGCAGGTAGTGCCCGGCGCCCCGCTGACTGTCCACCTCGAACGCTTGGATGGAATGACTCATGAGCGCGACTTCCTCTGGCGGCACGTCGCCGTCATGGTGGGCGGTCCCAACGACCAGCGTCACCGGACACGCGATGTCGCCGAGGCGCGGAGCGAGTTTCGCCGGCTCGCGTGCGCGCGACATGGCCAGGAAGGTCCTGAGTGTCGCATTGAGATCGCGCGCTTCACCGAGCGTGTAGCCCAGGACGATGCCGTCCGTGACCCACGACTGGTCGCCCGATGAGTCGAGCAGCATGCCGCGGATCTTGCGCCGCACGAGCCTGATCCCGCCGAGCAGCTTTATCCACGGTACGAAGCGCATCGCGCTGCGGAAGGTCGGCGTCGTCGCTTCTTCGGTCGGCCCGCCCTCGAGCGAGACGATGCCGCGCACAAGGTCGGGTCTTTCGATCGCCAGCCGAAACGCGATCGCCGCGCCGAGCGAGTGCGCCAGCACCAGTACCGGTCCCGAGCTCAGCGAATCCAGCACGGCGGCCATGCGGTGCGACTGCGCGCTGAGGGAGTAGTCGGCCTTGAGCGGGCGGCTCGAGAAGCCGGTGCCGAGCGGCTCGATGACGATGGGGCGAAACCCCTGAGCGGCCAGCAGCGGCACCACCTTGCGAAACGTGAACGATGCGCCGAATAATCCCGGAATCACCGCGATAGTCTTGCCCGTGCCGGGCCAGACCTCGACGTGTACCGTTTCCGCCGGCGCGACGACGACGTACGGATGCTGCAGCGCCACCATTACGGCGTCCCGAGGCGGGCCGCGCGCGAGGCGACGGTGTTCAGGTCGCCGCCGAGCGCATCCATGTCGCGTTGAAAGCGACAATCGATGACGAGCAGGCCGACGACGTAGGCCGCCAGATTCACGACGAAGACGATCGAGAAGATGATCGGATACGGCACCCAGATCCCGAAGTACAACGCGAAGCGTTTCAGGCCGGGATCGAGCCTGGAGCGGTCCACGATCGTCGTGAGCAGCAACACCGCGACTGACGCGAGCGACGCCAGTCGAAATGATACGAGCCCGCCCACCGCGCAGCCCAGAAAAATCGCGATCTCGGAGGCACGATCGAGCCGGGTGTCGAGCCGGTGGCCCGCCTCGGATACGAGGCCGAACTGGCGCGCGATCCCGCCGTCGAGTGCATCGAGAATCTGTCCGATCGCCATGAGCACCAGCGCCGGGACGACGCGACCGGTGGCGAACACGGCGGCCGCGGCCGCGCTCACCCAAAACGCCGCCCACGTCACCTGATCGGGCGAAAGCCCGAGGGTGACGTGCGCGAAGCGCAGCACCGGGCGAATGCCGCGGTCTACAGCGGTGCCAAGAACAGGAGCAAATTCGTACATACCAGAATCACGATGAGGATGGCTTCCTTCGCTTTGTCCGAAACACCCACCAGGAACCCCTGCGTCACGAGCGGCGAGTATGGATACCACGGCATCTTCTCGTAGCCGACGCTGTAGTCCATCGCGAGGTGAATGAGAAAGAACAACGCCGGCACCCACGTCCCCAGGAAGAAACACAGCGGCACGATCCACAGCAGCGCGACGGGCTCCTGGAGCGACGTTCGCCAGTAGTAACCCAGCTGCCTCTTACGGCCGATCGTTCGTAGATAAAACGGAGCCTTGATGGCGTGATCGATGTCCACGCCCACGCCGAAGAGGTAGGCGAGCACGGCGTCGCTGCCCGTGAGCTTCAGCACTCTCACGCCGAGCGTGGTCGCAAGCACGTGCGTGACGATTGTCATACTGCGGGCTGCCTTTCGGCGGCGGGCAGCATCAGCAGGAGACCGAGACCGATCCACACCAAGTCCCGGACGCGACTGACGATCGAGGTGTACAAACCCAGTTGCGGATCCATCCCAAAGAGGGCGAAGAGAGCAAAATAGGAGCCCTCACGCGCTCCCAGCTCGAACGGTACCAGGAACAGGAGGTTGCCCACGAGGGCTTCGAGCCCGCCGATTGTAAATGCGCGGAGGTAGCTGAGCCGGTATCCCAGACTGGCGACGATGAGTACGATCTCGACCATGAAGATGCAGCGGCTCAGATACTCGAGCAGGAGCGCCTGCATGAACCGGCCCGGCTGGCGGTGATAGAACTCGGTAATCTGCTGGTCCAGCTCCATCAGCATCGCGCGTTTCGGCTCGAGCAGCGCGGCCAGACGGCGCAGCAACGGGACGCGACCCATCCAGTTCAAGAGGCGCTCGAGCATCCCGCTTCTGTGCGCCGACATGATCAGCGCGAGGATGCAGAGGAGCACGAGCCCCGCGACCCCGAGGATGATCAGCACGACGTTCGGCGTCTCAGGCGGCAGCAACGCAAACGCGAGCACGATCGCCGTGAACCAGACCAGCACGTAGGCGAACGAATGCAGCATCCGATGCAGGATGACGGAGCCCGCGGCGGGCCGCGTTCCGAGCCACGGGGCCAGGGCGGCGACGCGGAACGGCTCACCGCCCGCGTTAACGACTGGGGTGAGAAAGTTCAGCGCGCCCGCGGAGATCGTCACCGCGTAGGTGCGCCAGAACGACGGCCGGGAGGAGTCTCCCATCGTCAGCTGCCAGGCGAGCGCGCTGCACGCGTACACCAGCGCGTACAACAGTACGATCGGCACGAACATGAATCCCGTGCGTCCAGCGTCCGACGCGAGCTGGCCGATACCGATTTGCGCAACGAGGTAGCCGAATACCGCCGCGCCCAGCAGGAACAGCGCGAGTCGCAGCGTCCGGCTCATGCGACCGCGGCGTACGAAGCCTCGAGCACCGCCGCGACTTGCGTGATATCGGCCATGGGCCGCGCGCTGTCGCCGGCATCGAGGGCGGCGGCGAAATCATGAAACAGTCCCGCGAACCACTTGGAGTACGACGCCTTGTCGAGATCCACCGTGTGATCGAACGACTCGATATGGCCGTCGCGCTCGAGCGTCAGCATGCCGCCGCTCCAGGTTATGCTGCCGCGCTCACCGATGAAGCGGATTTCCGTTTCCCGGCGCCGCGCCGCCCACGTGAGAAACATCGTCGCCATACGATCCGGATAGGAGAACAGGAGCTGCGCGGTGTCTTCGACGTCGTAGGCGTTGTGGCGCAGCCGTCCGGTCCAGGCGCGGACAGACTGCGGCAGCCCGCCGACGTCCAGCAGCTCGTAGACCAAGTGCGTGCCGTGATCGAGCAGCACGCCGCCCCTTCCATCAGACTGCCGGCCCCGCCACGGGACGGTGGTGTTTCCAGCGCCCGGATCTGCGGCCAGACGATACACCCGGAACTCCGCGAGATACCAGCGGCCGATCACGCCGTCGTCGAGCCACTGCCTCACGCGGCGCCACACGGGATTGAATCGGTACTGATGGCAGGGCATCACCACCCGTCCCGCATCGAGCGCCGCGGCCGCGAGGGTCGCTGCCTCGGCGCGGTTCACCGCCACCGGCTTCTCGCACAGGACGTGATAGCCCTGCGCCAGCGCCCAGAGCGACAGACCCAGATGCGACGAGGTCGGCGTGCAGATGTCGACGAAGTCGAGCGGTCCCAGATCGGCGAGCTGCGCCGGACTAGAGAAGAGGGGAATCCCCTGAAACGACGACGGGGCCGACGGTGCATCATCCACGATACCCACGATGCGCAAGCGCCGCGACACGTCGGGGTCGTCGAGAAACGCGGGCAGATGGCCGGATCTCGCGATCCCGCCAAGCCCCATCAGTACGCCGCGGTACATAGCTTCGGTTCGCGCTCGTGCGCGAGGACGAGGAAGACGAGCACGACGTTCAGAGGCCCGACCACGATCCAGCAGTACGCCGCAGGGTGACCGGGAACGGCGGTCAGCGCGAGCAGCAGGAAGCGGATGTTTTGCGCGATCCAGGCACACCCGGCGACGACCCAGCGCTGGCGATTCGCCCACGTGCGCGCGATCGACGGAGGCACGCTGCGTCCGGCAAGGGAGCGCGCGAGCGCCGTCGTGTTCGGGAACAGCCACGTCTGGCGGCGGACGTAGTCACCGTACAGCCACCCCGCGACGCGTCCCCAGAACGAGCCGCCCCCGCCCCCGCCCCCGCCCCCGCCCCCTGCCGGCTCGCTGCCCACATCGAGCTCGCTCCCCTTCCCCACTGCGAAGTACAGATAGGCCTGACGAATGAAGTCGGCGGCAGCGGCCTGGTAGGAATGCGAGAACAACGCGGCTGCAGCGAGTGCAACGCCGCCCCAACCCCAGCCCGACACGAACAGCCGCGCGCCCAGGTGCGCGTACAGACTGAAAAAGCGCGCGCCGTCGGCCAAACCGTCCAGGACGCGGCCGAGGCGCGTCGATGTCCCCCGCAGGCGCGCGAGCTGGCCATCGGCGCTGTCCAGCACATCCGACCAGATGAACAGCGCGACGCCGGCGGCGTTGATCCAGGCGTTCGCGTACCAGAAGAGGTGCCCCGCGACGACGCCAAGCACGAGGCTCGCGAGCGTCACCTCATCCGGTGATATGCGCGTTGGCGCGAGCGCGGTGGCGATGCGCCAGCCCGCCGGCCGGAAGAAACGCCGGTCGGCCCACTCTTCGACGACGGGTCCCTTACTGGCGTACACGCGCGCTGGCCTCTTCGAGCACCGCCTTCACCGCGGCGAGGGCTTCCATCGCCTGCTCGTCCGTGATGACGAGCGGTGGGTTGATGCGCACCTCGGGGTTGTAGATCATCGCGATCACGCCGCGCGCGAGCAGCGTGTCGAAAATCCAGCGCGTGATCTTTTTGTCGAGGAGCGTGCGCGTCCCCGGTACCACGAGGTCCATGCCGAGCATCAAGCCGCGGCCGCGCACGTCGCTGACGATTGGAATCTCGTCCTCCCAGCGCTGCATTTCGGCCAGCATCAGGGCGCCGAGGCGGCGGCTGTGCTCGACCAGCTCTTCGTCGACGATCGTCTGGATCGTGATGTGGGCGGCGGCCGCGGCGAGCGGGTTGCCGCCGTAGCTCGACGAACTGCCGCTCGGATTGGCCCACGGCTTCGAGAAGGCGATCGGCTCGCGGATCACGATGCCGCTGACCGGGAAGCCGCCGCCGAACCCTTTCCCTACGAGCAGGACATCGGGCACGACGTTGTCGTGCTCGACCGCGAACATCTTCCCGGTCCGTCCGAAGCCCGTGATCATCTCGTCGCAGATCAGCAGCGCCCCGATTTCAGTGGCCAGCGCGCGCAGCTCGCGCAAATAGCCGGGTGGCGGCACGACGTTGCCGGCGGTGCCCTGCACCGGTTCGACGATGATCGCCGCGATGTCGTTCGTCGTCTCGAGCACGATCTTGGAGCGCAGAAAGTCGACGCAGTGCCAGTGGCAGGAGGGGAACGACTTCCCGAAGGCGCAGCGCGCGCACGAGGCGTACGGGCTGGAGTACATGCCGGGAGCGAGCGGCCCCAGGCCGTGCTTGAAGCTCCCCGACAGGAGCGGCAACACGCCGCCCGTCTTTCCGTGGAACCCGCCCCAGAATCCCATGACCTCGTGACGCCCCGTCGCCGCCCGGGCCAGGCGCAACGCGGCTTCCACCGCTTCCGCCCCGCTCGAGTAGAGCTGCGTGCGATTCAAATCACCGGGGGCGAGCTCCGCGATCAGCTTGACCAGCGCGGCGCGATGCTCGGACGTGAAGCTCCCCACGTGCACGCGCTCCAGCTGTCGCGACATCTCGGCGACATAGCGCGGATGCGCGTAGCCGAGGCTCGCGACACCGACACCGGCGAGCAGATCGACGTAGCGATTGCCGTCCACGTCCCACAGGACAGCTCCCTCGCCGCGATCCATGCACAGCTTGCTGAAGAGCGCGACGCTCTGCGTTCCGGGCGCGAGGTACTGCGCCTCGAGGTCGAAGATGCGTTGCGACTGCAGTTGTAGATCGAGATCGGTCATGCCTGTTTACCGTTCGTCGCTTTCTCGTCGATGTAGGCGGCGATCGCCGCGGCCGCGGCGACGCGCACGGGAGCAAAGGAGGGCCAATCGTTGAGATCGATCAGCACGGGAGCGTCGGGCTTGGGAAATGCGACGTCGCCGCCGAATACCTCGAGGCCAACCGCGCGCGCGGCGGCAAAGACCAGTTCCCGCAGGCGGTCCTCGTCGATCTCCACGTGCCGGTCGCGCGGCCCGTCGGCCGGATACCAGGAGAAGAAACGGCCGTCGGCGACCGCGTAGAACTTCAAGATCGGACCAGCGATGTGTGCCTGCAGCGCCACACGCGACACGCCCCGCCGGGCGAACTCGGCGATCGCGTCCGTCACGCCTGCCTCTTTCGTCGCCACGACGTCGGCGCTCGTCTGGGCGTGGACGTCGCCACGCTTGACCCACACCGGCCGGCCGTCGCCGTTCAACTGATGCACAAGCGGAATCAGCGCCTGCGGGTCGGCGGTCGGCACAATCAGCGTGCGTGGGAATGGCAGTCCCGCCGCTTCCATCCGCGCGACGAGGCGATGGCGGTGGCAGTTGAGAACGCTCTCGGGCGGATTGACGGCCAGTGCCTCGCGCGGCACGAGATTCAGCAGCC
>DASWEL010000336.1:0-2245 GCA_036394755.1 Gemmatimonadales bacterium
CGGGCGCGGCGACAAGGTGGCGATCGTCGCGGACAACCGGCCCGAGTGGGCGGTCGCCTGCTACGCGACCTACGGCCGCGCGGCGGCCTTCGTTCCGATGTACGAGGCGCAGAAGGCCGACGAATGGGCGTTCATCCTCGAGGACTCGGCGTGCAAGCTGGTGATCGGCGCCAAGCAGGCGATTCACGAGAAGCTGGTCGCGCTGCAGAAGGACCTGCCGGCGCTCACCCGCGTGATCGGCCTCGACCTGCCGACCGACCATCCGGACAGCTTCCAGACGCTGCTCGCGAAGGGTGCCGGCACGCCGGTGCCCGCCGAGCGGCCGACGCCGGCGGACATCGCGGGCCTCATCTACACGTCGGGGACCACCGGCAAACCGAAGGGCGTGATCCTCTCTCATGGCAACATCTGCTCCAACATCAATGCCATTCACGAGATCTTCGTCTTCACGAGCGACGACCGTTCGCTCTCGTTCCTGCCATGGGCGCACTCCTTCGGCCAGACGTGCGAGCTGCACGGCCTGGTCAGCATGGGATGCTCCATCGCCATCAACGACGACGTCCCGAACCTGATCGCGAACCTCGCGGTCGTGAAGCCGACGATCCTCTTCGCGGTGCCGCGCATCTTCAATCGCATCTACGAAGGCGTGAACAAGCAGATCGCCGAGCGTCCCGCGATCATCCAGGGGCTCTTTCGCCGTGGGATCGCCGCCGCGACGCGCCAGCGCCGCGGCGAAGCGCTCGGCCTCACCGATCGGCTCCTGCTGCCGCTTGCGGACCGGCTCATCTTCTCGACCATCCGGGCCCGCTTCGGTGGCCGCCTCAAGTACGCCGTGAGCGGCAGCGCCGCGCTGAATCCCGACGTCGCGAGCTTCATCGATGCGCTGGGCATCGAGGTGTACGAGGGCTACGGCCTCACGGAGACGAGCCCGATCGCGACCGCCAACTATCCCGGGCATCGCAAGATCGGCAGCGTCGGCAAGCCGATTCCGGGGGTGCGCATCGTCATCGACAGGGCCGTCACCGGCGACGACCAGCACGGCGAGATCGTCGTCTACGGGCCGAACGTGATGCAGGGCTACCACAACCGACCCGACGAGAACGCGGCGGTGCTCATGCCGGACGGCGGATTTCGCACGGGCGATATGGGGTATCTCGCGCCCGACGGCTACCTCCACATCACGGGAAGGATCAAGGAGCAGTACAAGCTCGAGACCGGCAAGTACGTCGTGCCCTCGCCGCTCGAGGAGGAGCTGAAGCTCTCACCCTACATCGCCAACGTGATGGTGTACGGCGCGAACAAGCCCTTCAACGTGGCGCTGATCGTGCCGGACGCGGAAGCGGTCGGCCGCTGGGTACGGGAGAATGGGGTGCGTGCCGGCGACGTGACCAACGACGAGCGGGTCCGGGAGCTGATCGCCAACGAGATCGAGAAGCACAGCGGGTCGTTCAAGCGCTACGAGCGCCCGGAGAAGTTCGTGCTGGTGAGCGAGGACTTCACGACCGACAACGGCATGCTGACGCCGACCCTCAAGCTGAAGCGCCGCAGCGTGCTCGCCCGCTACGAGGAGCAGCTCGAAGCGCTCTACTAGTAGCTAGGGAGGAACGATGCCTCGTCCGCCGAGACGACATCCGGGCCAACGGATGGCCTGCCTGCTGGTGGTGCTCGCGAGCATCGTGTCGCTCGCGCGCAACGTCGGCGCCGCCGGTTTCCAGGTGAACGAACAGAGCGCGCGCGGGCTAGGCAGCGCGTTCGCCGGGGAGGCCGCGGCCGCGGAGGACGCCTCCACGATCTTCTTCAACCCGGCGGGCATGACCCGACTGTCCGGCACGCAGTTCGTGTCGGCGGGGTTCGCCATCAAGCCGAGCGTCAACTTCCACAACGAGGGATCCCGCCTGAACTCGGCCGTCGGCGGCGGCACCCTCAGCGGGAACAACGATGGCAACGGCACGCCGATGGCGCTCCTGCAGACCCTCTTCATCTCCCACGAATTGCTGAGTGACCGGGCCTGGATCGGCCTCGGCGCCAGCACGCCATACGGCCTGAAGACGAGCTGGACGCCGGGATGGGTGGGCCGCTACCACGCGATCGACTCCGAGCTCATCACCGTGAACGTCAACCCTTCGCTCGCGCTCAAGCTCACGCGGTGGCTCTCGATCGGCGGCGGAGCGGACATCGACTACGCGAGGGCGAGGCTCACCAACGCCCTCGACCTCGGCACCATCTGCCAGCTGAACGCGCCGCG
>DASWEL010000337.1:0-8011 GCA_036394755.1 Gemmatimonadales bacterium
CAGGACCAATCCCCATCCCGGGGTTCCCCCCGCCGTAGCGCCAAACGGAGCTGAAGCACACGTGGATATCGCCGAATTAAAGAGAAAGTCCGTCGCAGAACTACACGCGATGGCCGAGAGCCTGAACATCACCAACTACTCTGGGCTCCGCAAGCAGGATCTCATTTTCCGCATCGAGCAATCACTCCTCGATTCCGACACCGTTCTTCGCGGTGAGGGCGTGCTCGAAATCCTGCCGGAAGGCTACGGGTTCCTCCGCAGCGCCGACTGGAACTACCTGTACGGTCCCGACGACATCTATGTCTCGCCGAGCCAGATCAAGCGGTTCGATCTCCGCACCGGCGACACGATCACGGGCCAGGTGCGGCCGCCGAAGGAAGGCGAGCGCTATCTCGCCCTGTTGAAGGTCGAAGTCGTCAACGGCGAGGAGCCTGAAAAAGCCAAGCACCGCGTTGCCTTCGACAACCTGCGGCCGCGCTATCCGGAACAGCAGCTCAAGCTGGAGCGGAAAGACGGCGATCTGTCGATGCGCGTGTTGGACATTCTGTCGCCCATCGGCAAAGGCCAGCGCGGCCTGATCGTCTCGCCGCCCAAGGCCGGCAAGACCATCCTGATGCAGAAGCTCGCCAACTCCATCATCGAGAATCATCCTGAGGTCTACCTGATCGTGCTGCTGATCGACGAGCGGCCCGAAGAGGTGACCGACATGGAAGAGAACGTGAAGGGGCCGAACGTCGAAGTCGTGTCCTCCACGTTCGATGAGCCGGCCGACCGGCATGTGCAGGTCGCCGACATGGTGATCGAGAAGGCCAAGCGCCTCGTGGAGCACGGCAAGGACGTCGTCATTCTGCTCGACTCGATCACGCGCCTGGGCCGCGCGCACAACGTCGTGGTGCCGCACTCGGGCAAGATTCTGTCCGGCGGTGTGGACGCCAACGCGCTCCAGAAGCCCAAGCGCTTCTTCGGCGCCGCCCGCAACATCGAAGGCGGCGGCTCCCTGACGATTCTGGCCACCGCGCTGATCGATACCGGCTCGCGCATGGACGAGGTGATCTTCGAGGAGTTCAAGGGCACCGGTAACTCCGAAGTCATTCTCGACCGGCGCATCGCCGAGCGGCGGACGTTCCCGTCGATCGACGTGCAGCGCACGAGCACGCGTAAGGAGGAATTGCTCCTGACGAAGGAAGAGCTCAACAAGGTCTACCTGCTGCGGAACTTCCTGTCCGACATGCCGCCGGTGGAAGCCATCGAGTTCCTGCTCGAGCGCCTGAAGCGCACGAAAACGAACGCGGAATTCTTCCAGACGATGTCGCAAGGGTGAAAGGCAGGCTTCTCGCCGTCGATTGGGGCGAGCGCCGGATCGGCCTCGCCCTCTCCGACGAAACGCAGACGCTCGCCCAACCGCTCACCACACTCACCCGGCGCCCCGGGAAGCGATTCCCGATGGCGCAGCTGCTCGACCACATCACGCACAATCAGGTCGTAGGTATTATCGTCGGTCTGCCGCTGGATGAAGCGGGGGCTGAAGGTGACGCCGCTCACGCCGCTCGGGAGGTCGCTGATGCTATCAAACGGCGCGTACCCGAGGGGCTGGAGGTGACCATGTGGGACGAGCGAATGACCACGGCACGCGTGCTGGCCGCCGTCCGGGAAATGGGCGGCTCGACGCGCGGCCGCAAGGCCGATCTCGATGCCATGGCGGCGGCCTTACTGCTGCAACACTATCTCGACGCACGGCGAGGGTCGGCCTTGTGACTACTCGTGAGGCGTGGGGCGTGTCGCGTGCGGCGCAGAAATGGGAGCTTCTACGCCGCACGCCGCACGTCGCACGCATGATCTTGTTGGGCCTCGCGGTCTCCTGCAGCTCGCCTGATCCCGCCCGGTACCAGTCGGTGTCCGAGAGGATCATGGTCATCATTCCGCGCGGCGCGACCTATTACCAGGCGCTCGATTCCCTCGAGTCGCGGGGCGTGATCAAGAGCCGCGACTGGTTCAGCCTCTACGCGAGAGTGCGCGGGCTGCCGTCCAACCTGAAGAGCGGCGTGTACACCTTCGACCGCGATGAGAGCTGGAGCAGCGTGGTCAGCACGCTGAAGAGCGGCCGTGGCCTCGAGGTCCGCTTCACCGTCACCGAAGGGATGATGGGATTCGAGGTCGCCGAGCGCGCGCGTTCCTGGTTGGGCGTGCCGCGCGATTCCTTCTTCGCCGCCATGCGTGACACCTCGTTGGCGCGCGAGCTGGGCATTCTGCCGAGTCGGGCAGGCGTCGAGGGCTACATGTATCCCACCACGTACGTCGTGCCGATGCGCATGCGCGCGCGCGAGCTCGTGAAGCTCATGACGCACGAATTCATCGCGCGCTGGCAGCCCGAATGGGACGGTCGCCTCGCCGAGCTGAATATGACGCGGCACGAGATCGTCACCCTCGCCTCCATTATCGAGGCCGAAGTGCGGTATCGTCCGGACCGGCCGTACGTCTCCGCCGTCTATCACAACCGGCTCAAGCGCGGCATGGCTTTGCAGGCCGACCCGACGATCATTTACGCGCACGGCCGCCGGATGCGGCGGGTGTGGGAGAAGCAGCTGCAGATTGCCTCGCCCTACAACACGTACCTCAATCCCGGATTACCGCCGGGCCCCATCACGCAGCCCAGCGACTCGAGCATCATCGCGGCGCTGTATCCGGCCCCGGTCGGCTATCTCTACTTCGTTGCGCAGCCGGATGGTAAGCACATCTTCTCGGCGACGTACAACGATCACTTGGCGGCGATACGGCGGGTGAGGCAGCGGCGATAGAGACGGCGGCAAGGTGAAACGGCGGCGAAGGGGCGGCAAAGTCACATCACAGCAGCGTGCAATCCCCGTGCAGCGATCTCTGGATTCGATGCGCCCAGCACTGCGCCAATCACTGCTACGCCCGTCGCGCCGGCGTCGATCACCGAGCGCGCGTTCGTCGGCGTAATGCCGCCGATTCCGACTACAGGCGTCCCCTCTGGAGCAAGACGCGCGACCGAAGCGAAGCCCTCCGGGCCAAGAGGCCTGCCGGCATCGCCCTTGGTGGGCGTGGCAAAGCAGGGTCCCACACTCCAGTAGTCGGCGGTTGCCGGGGCGCGGGCCGCCTCCTCCGGCGACCCGACGGAGAGGCCGAGCAGAAACCCGGCGGGCAGGTGTGGGCGCAGGGGGTCGAGGGGCGGGTCATCCCAGCCGAGGTGGGCGCCGGCGGCGCCAGCGGCGAGCGCGATATCAACCCGGTCGTTGACGAGCACGGGAACAGGCAGCGCTGCCACAAGCGCCTGGGTTAGCTCCAAGATTTCGGCGGGCGTGCCATCTTTCCAGCGCACCTGAACCATCGTCGCACCACCGGTTACCGCGGCGCGACAGACCGCGACCGCATCCCGCCCCTTGAGGAGAACGGGATCGGTGATCACCATCAAGCGCAACTGATCGGCAAGCGTCATGACCAAGATCCTGCGCGGCCTGCGTGGAGCGACCACGGCGACCGCCAATACGAGTGAGGCGATTCTCGAGGCGACGGAGGAGCTGCTCTCCGCGCTCCAGGAGGCGAACGGTTTCGCGCCGGAAGACGTCGAGAGCGCGATCTTCACTTCGTCCCCCGACCTCACCACCGAGTATCCTGCCCGTGCCGCCCGCGGGCTCGGCTGGACCGACGTGCCGCTGCTTGGGGCCGCGGAAGTCGCCGTGCCCACCGGCTTGCGGCGCTGCATCCGGGTGCTGCTGCATTTCTACACAGCCAAGCCACAGCAGGCGCTGAAACATATCTACCTGCGGGACGCGGCGAAGCTACGTCCGGATCGATGACGGTCAAAGTCACCGCCCGCGGCGCCGAGCGCTGGAAGCAAGGCCATCCATGGATCTATCGCAGCGACGTCGCGGAAGAGCCCGATAAGAAGCCGGGCATCGTTCCCGTCACGGATCGCAAGGGCAAGTTCCTCGGCCAGGCGCTCTACTCGCCGAGCTCGGAGATCCGGCTACGCCTCCTCACACGCGGCAACGAATCCATCGACGCTCTGTGGTGGAGCGCGCGGATCGCGGCAGCGGCGGCTCGCCGCAACGGGATCGCGGCCAGCGCGTGGCGCGTCGTACACGCCGAGGCCGATGGCCTGCCGTCGCTCATCATCGACAAGTACGGACCGTGGATCGTCGCGCAGCTGCTGTCGGCGGGACTGGAGACCGCGCGGGCGGAGGTGCTCGCGGGAATCACGGCGGCGCTCGCTCCCGAGGGCATCCTGCTCCGCAACGATGCCGCAGTCCGGCGGCATGAGGGGCTGCCTTCGGAGGTTCTGTTGGCCTTTGGCCAAGTTCCGGAAGTTGTGGAGGTTGTCGAGGATGGTCTGAAGTACCTCGCGGCACCTTGGTCAGGCCAGAAAACGGGTGCGTTTCTCGACCAGCGGGAGAATCGGGCGCTGGTCGGACAGCACACCCGTGCGGGCGGTCGCGCCCTCGATCTCTTCACATATCACGGCTCATTCGCGTTGCACCTCGCTCGGAAGGCCAACGAGGTCGTGGCGGTCGACCAGAGTACCGAAGCGCTCGCGCGCGGCGCCGAAAACGCCCGTCTCAATGGCATCAGCAACATCGACTGGCGCGAAGAGAATGCGTTCGACCTCGTCCGCGAGCTGGAGCGGCGTCGGGAGCAGTTCGACACGATCGTCGTCGATCCGCCGGCGTTCGCCAAGACGAAAGCTAATCTCGAGCGTGCCGTCGCCGGCTACAAAGAGATCAATCTCCGGGCGATGAAGATCCTGGCGCCGGATGGCGTGCTGTTTACGTCGTCATGCTCGTACCACGTGAGCCGCGATGTTTTCAATGCGATGCTGGTCGATGCGGCCCGTGACTCGGGTCGCCGCATGCAGTTTATGGCGGCCACCGGCGCGTCGGGTGACCATCCCGAGCTGCTGAATGTCCCTGAGACCGGTTACCTGAAAGGCGTGTTGCTGCGCGCGGTGTAGGGACGCAGCATGCTGCCGCCCCTACCTGGTTCCTCAGGAGCGCAGCCTCAGTATCCAATCTGCGATGGCGTTCGCTACATCAGGCATGATCGGGACCGTGGGATTCTGATAAGTCGGCATTTGGCCTGCGAGCGTGGTGTCCGTCGCCTGCTTTAGCACGTGATTCGCCAACGGCACGACGACGAGTTGGGCGTCAGGCTTGGCGGTATGCAGCCGCTCCGCATCCGCGACCGTTACTTGCACATCCCGACCTCCCTGCACGATGAGCACGGGCTGGTGGACCGCGCGGATCGCCGCAGGTGGATCGAACGAGGTCAGCGACTTCATGAATGACAGGTTGATCGGTACGAACAGTGGTCCGAGCTGCGGCGGCACGTCCTTCGGCTGCTCGCCGCGCAGATACTGCGCCATCGCGGTGTCGTAGCGGACCAGCGTGGCACTGTCGAACTGGCGCGCGAGCTGTTCGCGCATCACGACACCCAGCGGTCGGCCCAAACCGGACACGCTGATCACCCCCGCGACTGGCGCACCTTGGCGCGCCGCGATCAGAGCCAAAGCCGATCCTTCGCTGTGTCCCAGCAACACCACCTTCGAAAATCGTGAATCGTGCGCCAGCGACTCCGCCGCCGCACGCGCGTCGGCCGCGAAATCATCTAACGTCATCTTCGTCAGGTCGAACGTGCCCTTCGTTCCCGGCATTGCGCGCTTGTCGTAGCGCAGCGTCGCAATCCCGCGCCCGGCCAATTGCCAGGCGAGCTGCGCGTAGGAATTGGGTCGGATCCCCATCAGCGAATTGCCGTTGCGATCGGTGGGACCTGAGCCGGCGATGATGACGACCACGGGCACACGTCCAGTCGCGCCACGCGGGATGACCAGCGTTCCCCCCAACTCGAGAGCGCCGCTCTTGATCGTGTAGGGTGACTCCACCGCCACTACTGGTGCGATGGTGTCGGCAGTCTGTACGCTCATTGCGACGAGCATGAGGCTAAGGACGGTCATGTTTTTCCCGTTTCCAGAGGATGTACGACTGCACGATCGGGATCACCGACATGATGAGAATCGCCGCAATGAACAGGGGCAGGAACGCGCCGGGCGGGAGAAACGCGCAGGCGGCGATGACCAATCCCCCGAGGACCATCAGCCAGCCGCCGGTGCGATGCGTCTTCCGCCAGACCGTATCACTGGACAGGGTCCAGGGCGTGCGAATGCCCACGAACCAGTTGGGCTCGACCCGTGTGAGGTAGTTGCCCAGGACGATGAAAAGCAGCCCGACCCCGATCGGCATGGTCCGGCCGATCTTCACGGGATAGCCGAGGCCGGTCGCAATGATCATCCCATGCCCGATCAAAATGAACAGGATCACGGCATTCGCGATCAGCCAATACGTGCCGATGAACTTGGTGTAGTTCGCACGCCGTGGGTCCAGTTTGGGCAGCAGGTTGAACAACCCCGTCATCACGATGATGACGAGCGGCATGATCGACACGGCCACGAGACGGCTGGAAAAGCCGTCCGCCACGCCCCGCACATTCCAGTGCGTCGCGACGGTCGGCGGCAGCTGCGGGTAGGCCCAAAGGGAGACAGCCACGGCCACCGCCGCAATCACGAGACCAAACCAGCGGCTACGCATGCTTTGCTCCTTCCCCGCCGAAGCGGGTCATGAAGTAGCGCACGACCTCCTGAAACACGGTCGTATTGAGCCGGTAGCGGATGAACTGTCCCTCGCGCTCGGCGGCAACCAGGTCGGCCGCCTTCAGCACGCCGAGGTGGTGCGACACTGAGGCGAAGGCGATCGGGAACTGCTCGGCGATTTCCCCTGCGGTTAGGGTCCTCTCGGTCAGCAGCTCGAGGATCTTGCGCCGCGTCGGGTCGGCAAGCGCCCGAAAAAGTGAGTCGTCCATTCGGCGAGATATTTATACAAGTATCTAAATATTGTCAAGGA
Organism: Gemmatimonadales bacterium; assembly: GCA_036394755.1. Taxonomy (GTDB): domain Bacteria; phylum Gemmatimonadota; class Gemmatimonadetes; order Gemmatimonadales; family GWC2-71-9; genus 20CM-2-65-7. Next base: position 6,912 of record DASWEL010000337.1, read on the forward strand.
AGTTGACTAAATCAGCCTCTAGCACAAGCTTGCACACCATGTCCGTCCCGGACAAAGCCCTGGATCGGTCCCGCGCTGTGCGCCGCGTGCTGGCGGGCTTGCTCGTCGCCAACGTCGCGGTCCTGGTGGCCAAAGCCGCCGTCGGCATGCTGGCAGGGTCGCTCGCCGTACTCGGCGACGCCGCGCACTCCTCCGTCGACGCCGCGTACAACGTCCTGGGGCTCGTTGTCGTCCGTGTTGCCGCACGCGAGCCCGACGAGGATCACCCATACGGACACGGCAAGTTCGAAACACTGGGCGCGCTGGCGATCGTGGTCTTCCTGTCAGTCACCTGCTTCGAACTAATGCGGAGCGCCATCGGTCATTTGTTGTCGGGTGGCGAAGCGGTCCGCGTCGGCGACCTCGGCGTCACGCTGCTCCTCGCGACGCTCCTGACCAACATTTTCGTCGCCTGGTACGAGAATCGACGCGGCCACGAGCTGTCGAGCGAGCTGCTTATCGCGGACGCAGCCCACACACGCACCGATGTCTTCATCACGATCGGAGTGCTGATCGGCGTGCTCTTTTCGCGGCGCGGCGCCGCGTGGGTTGATCCCGCCATCGCCATCGTGATCGCGCTGCTGATCGTGCGCGTGGCCTACCAGATTCTCTCGCGCGCGGTGCCCGTGCTCGTGGACGAGCGCGCGATTCCCGCGCCCACTATCCGAAAGACGGCGCAGGCCGTCGCGGGCGTGAAGGACGCTTATGGCATCCGCTCACGCGGCGGGAACGCCGGTGTGCGATACGCCGAAGTCACGATCGCGGTCGACTCCGCCGCAAACGTGGCCGCCGCGCACGAGATCGCCGACGCGGTCGAGGCGCGGCTGAAAAAAGACCTGGAGCTCGAAGAAGTAACGGTGCACGTCGAGCCATGCTGACCTCCGTGCCGTTCGAGCGCGCGAGCAAGGCGGGGATGATGCCCGTCCGGCGGGCACCGCGATCCCTCAAGCAGGAGTATCAAGAGTTCATTCTCCAGCGACTCGAGGAGTACAAGAACACGGTGCCGCGCACCGAGCTGCTCCAGATCGGGGACGAGGCGGTGCGTGAGCTGCAAACGAGTG
>DASWEL010000338.1:0-2869 GCA_036394755.1 Gemmatimonadales bacterium
CGTGGCTCGCCACTGCGGGGCCCTCACATCGGAGCCGTCCGAAGTTCACGTCGCATGACGGATCCCCGCCGGCAGTGCTTCTGCACCGCGAGCTCGGCGCATGATGAATAGCCGTCGCAAACGGTTCTGCAGAGGCAGCTCATACAGGAAGCAAACCAGCAGGGCGGCGGTCTGGACGACTGCGAACATCCCGAGCGTGACGGCCAACGCGACGGGCCATGACCCAACTGACCAGCCAAGGTACAGACAGACACCCTTCGCGGCACGGATCAGCGGCTCGTGGATCAGATACAGCGAGAAGGTGGCCACGCCGAGCCGATTCACCGTCGGTCGGCTCAAGTGGACCGCGAAGCGGCCGCGGCTAGAGGCCAGACCCATGATGAATAGTCCGCTGCCGGGCGCATACAGGAGGCGGGCTGGCACTGGCCATGCGACGTCGCGCCGGAAGATCTCGGCGGCGGCGACGAGAACGATTCCCAGCGCCAGAAACCAGTTCGAGAAGCGGGCGAGCGTGGCCGTCGACGAGTTCAAGAAGAGACGGGCCAGGAAGACGCCGACCATGAACTCTGCAAACCGCGTCGGGGCGAAGTACGTCAGGAAATAGTCACGGGTAGCGTCGTCGCCCTGCCACAGCATGATGCCGAGGCCACAGAGGTACGCCGCCATTGCCGCCAGTGCTACCCACTGACGCCGGTGTCCAAAGGCCAGGAAGATCGTGACCGGAGCAAGGACATAGAAGAACCACTCGCAACTGATACTCCACGACGGAACGTTCAGCTGCTCATAGAAGGAGGGCACCGTGGACGGCCACAAGCATTGGAGCAGTCCCAGGTGGACGGGCACGGCCCGCCAGTCAATCTGCAGGCGTGGGCTGAGGATGGAAATCGGGAGCACGACGACAGTCGCCAGGAAGTGCACCGGATAAATTTTCGTCAGACGATCCCAGACGAACCGACCGTAGTCGCGCGCCGAGACGCCGTCGCGGAAGAGGTCGGCATAGTTGTACGTCAGGATAAACCCGCTCAGCACGAAGAAGAACGAGACGCCGATGTGGCCCGCGTCGATGAGCCAGGGGGCCCCGATGAAGGCCTTCATCCCAGGGATCGCCCGAATATGCGCCAGATAGATGAAGAGCGCGGCATAAAATCGGATTCCGGTGAGGCTCGGCAGCTCCCGCTTCCGCATGGGACGCTCCTATGAACACATGCCCTGAAGCGCGCCGTGAGGCTGCCGCGTCTGCGGCCTGATTCGACGACGCACATCAAGTCTCTACGACCCGGACGCCACGCACGCTCAGCCACGCATGCACGCGTTTCCACGAGTCGGGATCGTCTTTGTCCCAGCGGATGATCGCCTTCGAGGAGATCGCCACCACGCTGAGTCGCTGCTGATGGACGCTTGTCACGAGCTTCGCCAAATCCGTCGGGCTTGCCCGGAGATCGCGTAGGAGTTTGTCAATCGTCACGCCGGGCGCCGATGGCGCCACCGCGGTGTGGAGGTCAACGTCGGCGTTCGGCTGCGATTGGACCTCCACCTGGGGGCTAGACGGGTTCATGACGTTCAGGCGACGGCTTTCTTGCGGCCTGGACGACCAGCGCCGTTTGGCGTTCTGACGCCTGATGACCGTAGCGGCGCCGGGCTTGCGGTGGACGACGCGGACGCTGATGAGGAGAACGTGCCGACCACTTCGCTGAACTGCAGATAGGTCGCGATGGAGGCGACGACGACTCGTGCTTCCACGGTGACGAGATCGATTCCGACGAGCGAGACGCGCACCCAGGCATCGATCACGATGCCCTTGTCGAGGACTCGGTCGAGAACTTCGATGAGGCTACTGTTACCCGCGACGCGCTCGAGCACGTCCGCAATCCCCCCTTCCCAGCCGGCCCGTTGAGGCAGCGAAAGGCGCAAACCGTACAAGTTGCCGCGACTCTTACAAGTTGCGCGCCAGCCTCGTAGTTGCACGTACTTGCGAGAGTGGGCCGACAGCGAGCGGTTCTGCGTGGGAAAAACTTTCGCCTTCAATGGCTTCGAAATACGCTGCACACTGCACGGTTGCGTCTGTCCGCCTATGTCCGTCTACGAGTAATGACGTCGAGGGCGTTGCGACGCGTGTTGGTCGGCGCCCCGTTTACGTGCGCCGCTGCGAGTGGGGCGTCTCACGGAGGGTCGTCGCCGAGCTGCGAGAGCGCATCCACGTGCGCCCGAACGCGGCGTGCCCGGTGCCGATGGCGGAAGCCTATCCCTACCCCGTCTTCTTGACCCTTCTCCGAAGGAATTCGAATGCGCGTCCCGAATCCCCGCGATTAATTCAACGTCCGGATGTCGACTGGCCCGCGGACTTCGAGCCATGCTCTGCGATGATGGCCACCCAGGCTTTATCGAACTCGGTCATTAGCCTCTCGAACGCTTGCGCCTCGGTCCGCAGGCGGGCGTCGTCAACGGCGCTCCGGCTTGTCCAGAGGCTCGTCATCTGGCTCTCCCGCGCTGTGGCTTCGGCCAGACCGTAGATGAAGGCTGTCCGCACGTCATAGACCACTGCGGAGACCGTTGTCGTCACGACGGCTTCGTGCAAAGGAAGCATTCCCAGGCTGATCGCGGTGAGCGGCGGGAGCACGCTGCCCTGAACGTGAAAGGACGTATCGAACGTATATACGAGCAGCATGTCTGCACGTAATGAGGCGCCGGCCAGCCGCAACTCCCTGAATGACTCGAGCGTCTGCGGCAGCAATAGTCGGTTCAGAGGGCCGACCCCGGCCACCATGGGCAAACGCCCGATGCGCTCGAAGTGGGCCTCCTGCTCGACGTCGCGTGTCGTGATAACCGTGTACCGGCCGCCCCCGTATCCCTGATTGGTCAATGAACGGTA
>DASWEL010000339.1:0-6194 GCA_036394755.1 Gemmatimonadales bacterium
ATGCCCCGGGCCCGGGCGCGCGCCAGCATGGCCGGCACGAAGGCCTGCCAGAACTCCGGGTTGACGTGCTTGGCCGTGTCGATGCGGAACCCGTCGATGCCGTACTCGTCGATCCACGCGCCGTAGATATCGATGAATCCCCGTACCACGCGCGGGTTCTCGGTCATGAGATCATCGAGTCCGAAAAAATCCCCGAACGTCGAGCTCTCGCCGCTGAAGGTCGAGTCGCCGCGGTTGTGGTAGTAGATGGGGTCATTCAGCCAGTCCGGAACCTTGACGTGCTCTTCACCCTGCGGCACGTAGGGCGTGTAGGCGTAGTCGGCGCGCGTGAGATGCGCGAAGTTCCCGGCCGTCTGATGCTGCGCGTCATCCCCCAGGAAACCGCTGTTGATCGGCTCGCCGTGCAGCCCGCCGCGTCTCTGGTAGGGGTAATCGGCGTGTGAGCGATAGGGACAGGCCCGGGTCGGGCATTCGCGATACGCGATCACGTCCGCCGTGTGATTGACGACGATGTCCAGGTAGAGCTTCAGGCCGCGCCCGTGCACGGCCTCCACCAGCGCGTGAAAATCCTGGTTGGTGCCGAAGTGCGGATCGACGCGGGTAAAGTCCGTGATCCAGTAGCCGTGATAGCCGGCCGATGCCGCGCCCGCAGCGCCCTGCACGGGTTTGTTCCTGAACACCGGCGCGACCCAGACCGCGGTCGCACCGAGTCCCTGGATGTAGTCGAGCCGCGAGATCAGGCCCTTGAGATCCCCGCCGTGATAGAAAGCCTTGTCGCTCGGATCCAAACCTGTAGTCAGCCGACCGCCGGACAGCCCGCCGCGATCGTTCGAGGGATCTCCGTTCTCGAACCGGTCGGGCAGCAGGAAGTAGACCACTTCGTCCTCTGGCAGACGTTCACGGAACGTCCCGGGAGCAGCGACCGCAACCGGGCCCGCCGCCACCGCAGGTGCGGCGGCCAGGTGGCTGGCCAGCAGCAGCGGGAGCGCTATGCGTATGCTCATGCTTTGGTCGGGGTCAGGCGGGGGCCTTCCGCAAGGCGGCGACCCCCCGCCGCCGAAGCAGCGGGGGTCCTAAGGAACGATCCGCCAATCACTCTATCTTGTAGTTGAAGCCCAGCAGGAACTGCTTGCCGTAGGTCTGATAGTCGATAATCCGGGATTGGGTCTGCTGGTACGACACGTAGGGCTCGTTCGTCAGGTTGTTGATCTGGAACAGCACCATAACCCCCTTCATCCGTCCCTCCTGCCACTCATAGCTGGTTTGGAAGTCGGTAATCTGGTTGCCCTTCACGTACTGGAACGTCCGGTCGTTCGAGAAGTTCGTGATCTCACCGATGTACTTCGAACGCGCGTTGGTCGCGATGCGCACCGCGAAGCCGTTGTTCTCGTAATAGAACGTCGCGTTCCACACCGTCTTCGACAGGCCGGGAAGTGGAATGTTGCCGAGTCCGTTGGTCGAGATCAGCGAATTGCTGCCTCCCGGCGGGTCGAAGACCTGGATGTTGCTCGAGGTCTGCGACAGGCTAAACAACGCGCCGAAGCCCCGCAGCGTCTCACCCAGCATCTCGCCCGGGAGCGACAGCGAGAACTCGACGCCTTTCAGCTTGCCGCCCGAGCCGTTCTCAGGCTGCTGCAGTGATCCGACCGTAGAGATGTTCGGGCAATTCGCGGCGTAGTGGCCCGTGGCATCCGGGCAGCCCGCCCCGAAGTAGTTCGTCGGAATGTTCCCGATCAGCTGCGAGAAGTCGTAATTCACGTTGGTCGTGTCAAAGATATACGACTTCAGGTTCTTCAAGAACGCGGCGGCCGAAAAATAGCCCTTGTTGCGCGCGAAATATTTCTCATAGCTCAGGTCGAATGCATCGGCACGCCAGGGGTTGAGGTACGGGTTGCCCGCGCTACCGCCAGGGCGCCCGCCCTGGGTGCCAATGCCCTCGTCGAACGCATCCTTCAGCTGGTCCATGCGCGGACGCGCCATCTCGCGCGCAATGCCGACGCGGACCACCTGGTCGTCCGGCAGCAGGAACGCGAAGTTGAACTGCGGCAGCACGTCGGTGTACTTCTTGCCAGCCGACACGGCCGTCACCGCGCCGCCGCGGGTCTCGTCGATCGAGTAGCCGTGCGAGCGCTGATCGCTGGCAATGATCTGCACGCCAATGTTGCCCTTCAGCGTGACGTCGCTCGACAGCGCGTGGTCAAGCGAGCCACGCAAAGACGCGGTCGTCACCTTTTCCCGCACGCCCCAGGCCTTGCCGACGAGATATGCGTAGCCGGGATCGGTCGCGACGTGGTACGTGATCGGCTTGTAGTACGCTGCGAGCACGCCGGGCACGTCCCAGGCGAGTGCGTTGCCAAGGCCCGCGTAGCTCAGGTTCGTCGGGCTCAGCAGGTACTGCGAACCGATCGATACCGCGCCGGCTGCGAGCGTGTTCAGGTTGTTCTCCGGCCCGACTTTCTCCTTCGTGCGGTCGGAGTAGTTGACGCCCGCCGTGAAGTCTTTGAACCAACCCAGGCCGGCGTGCGAGAGATCAATGCGCGCCGACTTGAGCTTGTCCTCGACGTGCGGCTTCTTGACGTAGCCTGCGCCGTAGATCGTCGGACCGAACGCGATCTGGGTCGGGTCGGCGTAGTTCTTGACGAAAGTCGCCGACGGCATCTCCAGGGCATTCAGGAAGAACTGGCCGGTATCGAGGCACGCCGGGTCGTTGCTCATGGCGCACCTGCCGTACTGCGCGTTCGTCTCAGGCTGGAACTGGTCGCGAGTCGCCTTCGAGTAGCTCAGATCGCCCATCAGCGCCCAGTCGCCGGCGGTGAACTTGTTGTTCCAGCCGAGCGCCTCGATCTTGTCATTGGTGATGAACTGGAAGTTGCGCACCAGCGGGCGCACGTTGCCGACCGTCGCGCCGACCAGCGAGTTGTCGCGAATCACCTCGTTGGAGTAGACCGTCGCGGTCGGGTAGTTGCCCAGATTCCACTCGAGAGAGCGCGCATCGTCAGTGGTGTCCGATTTCGTGTAATAGGCGTCCAACGTGCTGGTGAAGGACTGATTGGGACGCCACTCGAGCGTCGCCAGAGCGCCGTCGCGGACTTCGTCGCCCATGTCCGCCCGCACCTTCATGCCGTTGGTGACCCACACGTCCGTCGGGATGCTGGGGTGGAAATTGAAGCCGTCGACGGCCGGGTCATTCAGGTGCCAGGGGCCGTAGGCGCCAACTCCCTGAGTGGCGAGCGGCGTCTTGAGCCGCGCGTAGCCGATCGTCAGGCCGAGCGTGTTGTCGGCGTACTGGTCGATGTAGGAAAAGCTGAGGCGGTAGCCCGTGTCGATCGAATTCGCGCCGAGGTCGGCGTTCGAGTTGCGCTCCCCGCGGGCGTTCAAGGCAAGAGCGCGCTTGCCATACTCGAGTGGACGCGTCGTCTGCAGGTCGATCGTTCCGGCGAGGCCCTGACCGATCAGCGCTGCGTCCGGCGTCTTGTGGACGACCGCGCCGGAGAACAGCTCCGACGGATACTGATCGAATTCGATGTCGCGGTTGTCGCCGGTGCTGACCTGCTCACGACCGTTCAGGAGCGCGTTCGTGAAGGCGGGGTCCGTGCCTCGCACGCTGATCGCGGAAGCGCGGCCCGCGGCGCGCTGCGCCGTGACGCCCGGCAGGCGCGAGAGCGAGTCCGCGATACTGATGTCGGGGAGCTTGCCAATGTCTTCGGCCGAGACCGCCTCGACGATGCTGCCTGAGTCCTTCTTAGTCTCGATGGCATCCTGGATGCCGCGGCGGATGCCGGTGACGACCACTTCCTGGAGCGGCGCGCTCTCGGCAGGAGCTTCCTGCGCGCCGACCGGCATGGCGAAAGTGATCACGAGCGGCGCCCACGACATGGGCAACGAAAGCACGGCGCGCAGCGCGGTGCGGACGGTAACAGTCGGCATCTGGTGTTCCCCCTGACAAATCGTCCCGACCAAGGCACGGCCCGCGCGCGTTATGGGTCGCGCCTGTCGGGCCATGTAAAATTCTGCGAAATGTATTGGATGTTTGCAAGCCGCCCGTTTCACCCTCCCGATTCTGGTGCAGCTCACCGGGAAATACGTGCCATTTATTTATTATTATTCAGTTAGTTAAAAGCACGTGACCGTTTTTGGTGTTCCGTTTCCGTCTCACCGCTGTCGCATACAGTCATGCAAATGTTTGCAAAAACTAAAACCCCTGGCCCGTGGGCTCACCCGCCGCAGCTTTCCCGCACGACCAGGTCGGTCGGCAGGCGCTCGGAGCGCAGCAGCCTGCCCGCCTCTGCATTCAGCAGTTTCGACACCAGCAGTCGGCCCGCAAGCGCCGTGTCCTGGCGTACCGTGCTCAGCGCCGGGCGGCTGTAGCGCGCGAACGGCACGTCGTCGTAACCGATCACCGAGACGTCACCCGGCACCGAGAGCCCGGCATGCAACAGCGCACGAATCGCACCGAGCGCGATCAGATCGCTCGCGGCGACGATGCCGTCGAATCGCACCCGTCGCGCCAGCAGCGCATCCACCGCCGCCTCCGCGGCTTCGGTCTCGAAGTGCGCCGGCACCGCGAGCTGCGGGTCCGACCGCAGGCCCGCATGCGCCAGTCCCTTGAGATAACCCTGATAACGCTGCATCGCCTCGGGAGCTTCGGTGTCGCCGAGGAAGGCGATGCGGCGCCGGCCGAGGCGCGCGAGGTGCGCGGTGGCGCGCTGGCCACCAAGGGGATTGTCGCTGCCTACCGAGCAGTACGCCTGCTTCGGCAGCTGCGCGCCCCACACGGCAAAGCGCGTCTCGGTCTGCGCCAGGCGGTTGAACGCGGCGTGCAGCGAACTCTGGCCGAGAAAGATGACGCCGTTCATCCGGTTGGTCGCCATCAGTTCGGTCAGGTCCTCCGCTCCGCTCGGAGCGACATGGGAAACGACGAAGTCACAACCGCGTTGGCGGGCGGCCTCGCCGATACCGGCCACCAGTTCCAGCACGAAAGGATCGGAAAGGCGCGGCTCTCGCGCCTGCGGCCTGGGGATGACGATCGCGACTGTGGCCGCCGCCGCTGTGGGTCCGGACGGCATGTGTCCGCGAAAAGGGTAGTCGTGCTCGCGTGCCAGCTTCCAGATCAAAGCTTTGGTTTCACGGTTGACGGCGGAGCTGTCGTTGAGCGCCCGCGAGACTGTCGCAATCGACACGTGCGCGAGGCGCGCCAGATCCTCCAGTCTCGTCCGTCGTGCCGACATGTTGCCCTCGAGGTGCGGCGGTTACCGAGGGGCGGATTCTAGATGGCTACCGGGGACGGTGCGCAACCTCAGTTTGCAGCAGTTTTCAGGAGCGGACGCTGACCGCAGCGGCCGCAGCTGACTGAGTGTAAAAAACTTGCGGACGCAGCCCCGGGGGACGCCGGGCGCGGTGCCCCGAGGTGTGGCCGCTCAGGAACCTGGATTGTCGCGCAGATCGCGGCAGGCGGCGGCCAATCTGGCGGCGAACTGGTCAATCGCCAGGCGCGCGTCAGCCCACGGATCGAGCGAAGCGGAGCCCTGAGCGAGCGTGGGGGCAAAGTGGCGGTAGGTGACCGTGGCGACCAAGTGCTGGTTTGCGTCCCGAACGTAGCCGATCAACTCGGCGCCACCGAGATATTTTGTCCGCACCGCGTCCACCGCAGGATCATCGCTCACTTGCTTGCGCGTCGGATGAGTGGGCGCAATGTCCTGCACCCTCACCGTGACCGCGAGGCTCTCAGGCATAGCGACCCGTCCGGTTGCACGCGCCACCGCCGCGAGAATCGCCGACCGCAACGTGGCCGCCTCATCGGCGCCATAGCGCTGCAGTTTCGTCGTGACCCGCGGCGCGAAGTCGATCGCGGTCACCGCCAGTTCCCCCGCGAGCAACACCGGCGCGAGCAGCAAACCGGCGGCGATCGAGATCCGGCCAATGTGTAACAGGGACGGCATCAGGTTTCTTCCGACCCGCCGTCCCGTTCGGGGGCGGGTTGCGGGACGCGCAGGACCAGCAGCCCGGCCAGCACGAAACTCAGGCCGCCGAGCACCAGCGCGTAAATCGGCGCGCCGCCAAACATCGCCCGCAACAGGAATCCGAGCATGCTCGCCGCGACCAGCTGCGGGATGACGATGAAGAAGTTGAAGACGCCCATGTACAGACCCATCTTCTGCGCCGGCAGGCTGTCCGACAACAGCGCGTAGGGAAGA
>DASWEL010000340.1:0-36700 GCA_036394755.1 Gemmatimonadales bacterium
GAAAAACATGCGCACGCCGATGCTGATCGTGCACTCGGAGGATGACAAGCGCACCCCCATCACCGACGGCGAGCAGCTCTTCATGTCACTGCGCAAACGCGGGATCCCGGCGGAATTCGTGCGCTATCCGCGGTCCTTCCATGGCCTGTCGCGCACCGGTCCACCATGGTTGCTCGTGGACCGCCTGGAGCGGATCCGCACCTGGTTCGCGCATTGGATCGGGACCGGCGACGCAGCGCCCGCGGCGACGACGAGCCAGCATTGACGCTGCGTAGGAGCTTGCTGCTGGCGCTGGCAGCCACGCTGCTGGCGGGGCCGGCGGATGCACAGCAGCGGCGTGCGCGTCGCCCTTCGCCGCCACCCGCCGCCCCTCGCCGCCCCCCCTCCAGCGCCGCCGCCGTTATCCCAACGCCGCGCTCCGTGCTCGGCTTCGAGCCAGGGGACGATCGCAAGCTCGTCGAATGGCCGGTGTTGGTGCGCTATTTCGAGGCGTTGGCCAAGGCGAGCGACCGTGTCGACTATCGGGAGCTCGGCAAGACGACGCTGGGCGCGCCGTTTATCGCGCTCGTGATCTCGAGCCCGCAGAACCTGCGGCGGCTCGACTATTACCGGCAGGTGAACGCGGGACTCGCGGATCCCCGCTCGTTCCGCACCAGTCGCGCCGCGCGTGAGGCGCTGCAGAACGGCAAGGCGATCGTTCTCATCACGTCGAGTATTCATTCGACGGAGGTGGGTGGGCACCTCTCTCCCGTGGCGCTCGCGTATCGGTTGGCGACCGATACGGGCGCGACGACGCGCGCGATTCTCGACAATGTGATTCTGTGGCTGGTGCCGTCGCTGAACCCCGATGGCGTCACCATCGTGTCGAAGTGGTACAACCGCACGATCGGGACGACCGCGGAAGGAACGTCGCCGCCGGAGCTGTATCACCACTACACCGGCCACGACAACAACCGCGACTGGTACGCGTTCACACAGGTCGAAACCCAGCTGACGGTCGATTCCCTCTACAGCGTCTGGCACCCACAGATCGTCCACGACATCCACCAAATGGATGCGAACGGCGCGCGGCTGTTTCTGCCCCCCTATCTCGATCCCGTCGAGCCCAATGTCGATCCGCTGCTGATCGATGGCGTAAATGCGCTGGGCAGCGCGATGGCGTGGGAGCTCGCCGGTCAGGGCAAGACCGGTATCTCGATCAATTCCACTTATGACGCCTGGACGCCGGCGCGCGCGTACCAGCACTACCACGGGGGCGTGCGAATTCTCTCCGAGACGGCCAGTGCCGATCTCGCGACGCCGCTGGATATCCCGTTCGATCGCCTGCAGGCCCGCGAGCGCGGCTACAATCCGCGCGAGCGGTCGTGGAATTTCACGAACCCCTGGCGCGGCGGGCGCTGGTCGTTGCGCGACATCGTCTCTTATCAGACGGAAGGCGCCTACGCGCTGCTGGCGCACGCGGCACGCGAGCGCGAGCGCTGGCTCGCCAACTTCTTCAACGTCGAGACGCATGCGATCCGCGGCTGGCGGGAATGGCCGTATGCTTACGTGATTTCCGCCCGCCAGGACTCGGTCGCGCTCAGCGCGCTGCTCGGCATCCTGCGCCGCGGTGGCGTCGAGATTCGCACAGCGCTGCAGCCGTTCAGTCTGCTCGGGCAACGTCATGCGACGGGGACATACGTCGTCGTGCTGCGGCAACCGTACGCGGCGTTCGCCAAGACGCTCCTCGAAGTGCAGAACTATCCTGACCGGCGCTTGTATCCCGGCGGGCCACCGGAGCGCCCCTACGACGTCACCGCTCACACCCTGCCGTTGCTGATGCGTGTGACGGCCACCGTAGCCAACGACTCCTTGCGCGTTCCGCTGTCCTCGCCGATCACACCGCGGATCGTACTCCCGGTGCCCCCCCTTCGCGTAACGGACTTGGAGCCAGCCGTCCGTATTGGGCTCTACAAATCCTATGACGCGACGATAGATGAGGGGTGGACCCGATGGGTGTTCGACAATTGGAAGGTGCCCTACACGTCGCTCGTCGATTCGGTGGTGCGCGCGGGAAAGCTGCGCAACCAGTTCGATGTGATCATTCTTCCCGACCAGTCGCCACGCGAGATCCTCGAAGGTCTTCCCCCGCGCTATCCGGCGCCGTACGCCGGAGGCATCGGTCCCGACGGGAGCGAAGCGCTGCGACAGTTCGTCGTGGACGGCGGAACCCTCATCGCACTGAACGAGGCCAGCCGATTCGCGATCCAGGCGCTGCTCCTGCCGGTACGCAACGTGCTCGAAGCGGTGAGTGACGAAGATTTCTACGCGCCGGGGTCGATCTTCCGGCTGGAGCTCGACACCGCGACCGCCGTCGCGCGCGGGATGCCGCGTGAGACCATCGGATGGTTTCAGGGAGGACCCGCGTTCGAAGTGCTCGACTCGAATGTGACGCAGGTGATCGGACGGTGGCCGGAGGATCCGACGCGCCTCCTCCTCTCCGGCTGGGTGCTCCATCCCGAACGCATCGCCGGAAAGGCCGCGATCCTCGAAGTGGAACAAGGAACGGGACGCGTGATCCTGTTCGGCATCCGGCCGCAGTATCGCGGCCAGAGCCTTGCGACTTATCCATTGCTATTCAACAGCTTACGCTCGAGATGAGAGGTGAATCCTTGCCCGGTTAGGGGCTAATTTCCTATGTTGGTGGCCCCTATGAAGTTGGCTCGGCAGGCAGGCGTTCTCTTGCTCTGGGCCGCGACCGCCAGTCGCGGCCTTTTTGCCCAGCAACTGCCCTCGTCACCAGAGACGATGCAGCTGCGCGGCATCCAGCTTCGCTACGTACTGCCCGACCCGATGTTCGATAACTCCCAGGCCGATCCGATCAAGGCGCTCTACGTCAACGCGTGGGCCTTTGGATCGAACAAGCTGGCTCAACTCGTCCGGCTCGCAGATTCGACGGAGATCAATGCGTTCGTCGTCGACGTCAAGGACGACACCGGTTGCCTCCTCTATCCGTCGGAGGTCAAAGTCGCGCAGGAGATCGGCGCCACCAAGTGTGTGCGCACGCGCGATGTGGAGTCGCGGCTCGACACGCTCCGCACGCACGACATCTACGCGATCGCACGGATCGTCGTCGCGAAGGATCCGCTGCTGGCCGAGCGGCGGCCGAAGTGGTCGGTGCAGAGTCGCGACGGCAGCGGATTGTGGCGCGATCGGATCGGGACCGCGTGGGTCGATGCGTATAACGACTCGGTGTGGATCTACGCCGCGCAGCTCGCGCAGGAAGCGGTCCGCCTGGGCTTCAACGAGGTGCAGTTCGACTACGTGCGCTTCCCGGACGAGCCCAAGGAAGCGATGGCGGAGGCGGTCTTCGCGGCTCGCAAGCGGGGCGAAACGCAGCGCGAAGGCGTGCAGGCGGGGATCGCGATTCTCACGAACCGGATTCAGCCGCTCGGCGTCCCGGTCACATTCGACATCTTTGGTCTGACGTCGTCGGCGACGGGTGACCTGGGCATCGGCCAGGTGTGGGAAGACTTCGTCAGCGTCGCGGACGTCGTGCTACCGATGGTCTATCCGAGCCACTACTACAAAGGCAGTTACGGACTCGCATGGCCGAACGGCGAGCCATATCGTGTCGTTCGCAACGCCCTCAGTGAAGCCCTCGAGCGCTCGCGCCCGCTCTCGCGCGCCGCGACGATTCGTCCGTACCTCCAAGCGTTCACGCTCGGCCGTCGCAAACCGCGCTACACGCCGCACGAGATCCGCGAGCAGATCCGCGCGGCCGAAGAGCTGGGGATCAACACCTGGGTGCTGTGGAATCCCCGCAGCGTGTACCAGCGCGACTCACTGCGACCGTATCGGGTACAGCTCGCAACAGTTACCGACGGCCCCCAGTAGCGCCATATTCACTCACATGAGAAGAATCTTGCTCTCCCTGGCGTTGGCCGGGGTGATGGCTGCGTGTTCGGATGCGGGCAGCGTCGATCCCGACGCGATCCCGGCAGCGCAGAAACACGCGCTGTGGATGGCCCTCGACTCCGCATTTCGACATGACACGACGCTGGATCCGGCTTTCACGGGAGATTCTGGACTGTACGCGCTCATGTCGACGCTCGTCATACCATTTGTCGATCGCGCGTCACGCATCGCCGTCGGAAGTGACACCACCCGGGCGGTCGGAATCGAGTTCGATATCGACGCGACGCAGGGTGGCACGCACATCGTCAGCAATCTGACCGCGATTCTCGCGTGGAGAGGGTACGACGCCACCAGCCGGACCATCGATTCGGTGTTCTTTCTGCTCGGTTCGGGCCGCGCTCCCGTCACCGACTCGCTGTGGTCGCAATTCACGCTCGAGACCGCGGGCACGGGCACCGGATTCGTGATCCATCAGGCCACGGACTCGACCGTCACGAAGTGGCTGTCGCGGGGAGGTCACCTGCGGACGACTACGAGCCAGTACGGCACGAGTCAGGGTGGAACAACGTTCAACGTGGCTCGGGGCATGCTGAACGGCGAGTTCACGATCACGGCGAAGTCAGTGCCGGATTCTACGATATCAACTGTGACGTCGGCGCTGGATTTCGGCAGCGGCGCGCGCGCCGTGAGGGTGAAGATCCGCGGCACTCTACCCTGAGTAAGATGTCTCCAGCACCATCCCGGGTGTCCATGCGGTGATATAGCCGGTGATGGCCGACGCCGCGACGGTATAGGGATTGGCGAGATAGAGTTGGCCGGGACCCGAACGGCCCGGAAAGTTTCGATTGATCGCGCTGATGGTGACTTCCTCTCGCGTCTTGGACACCCCCGGTCCCGCATTGATGCAGGCGCCACATGAGGGCTCGAGAAACGTCGCGCCCACCTGCCGAAACACGTCGAGGTAGCCCCGCGCTTCGCAGTACCGCTTCACGTCCTGCGAGCCGCATTGGATGAAGAAGCGCACCCACGGCGCGACGCGCTCCCCTCGACCCGCGGCCTCGGCGAGCACGCGCGCGTACATGTCCATGTCTTCCTTCTTGCCGGCCGTGCAGGAGCCCGCGTATGCGATGTCGACCTTGATGCGCTGGCCGACGTCCTCGATGTGGAGCCCGTTTCCAGGGTCGCCGGGAAGGGCGATCATCGGCCGAATACGCGCTGCGTCGATCTCGATGACTTCGCAGTACTCGGCAGCCGGATCGCTCGCGAGCCCGGCGCCCAGGCGCTCCGCTTCGGCACGCGACATCTTGCGGTAGTCCATCAGGTATTCGACCGTCTTGGCGTCCGGCGCGACGTAACCCGTGAACCCGCCAACCTCCGCGGTCATGTTGGTCATCGTGGCCCGCTCGTCCACCGACAGCGACGCGACAGCATCGCCACAATACTCCACCAGCTTGCCGATGGCCTTGCCCGTTTTGACGTAGGGATGGCGCAGGACCTCGAGCATGAAGTCCTTCGCGGTGACGTTGTCGGGTTTTTGACCGCTGATGACGACTTTGACCGTCTCCGGCACCTGCAGGCGCACGTCCTTGGTGATCCAGGAATTGAAGATCGCCGTCGTTCCCACGCCGAACGCGATGCAGCCCACCGCGCCGGCATGTGGCGTGTGCGAATCGGAGCCGATGATGACCTGGCCGGGCAGCGCGTGCGACTCGAGAATCTTCGAATGACAGATCGCTTCGGAACCGTGGTGGCCGAGCCGCAGCTCACCGTACAGCTTGATCCCCTGCGCCGTGGCGAATTCGCGCTGCTTCTTCTCGAGCTGCAGCGCGACGTCGAGTAAGCCTTCCTTCACGCGCTCCGGCGTCATCGCCTCCGGCAGGAACGTAAGGTGGTCGCGGAACATCAGGATCGAGCCCGGATCGTTGACCTTGGCGTCCCTCCCGACGAGCTGCTCGAAGAAGATCGCCGCCATCGGCGTGACATACTCGTGGCTGAACCGGATGTCGGTGAGCACGAACCCTTCATCGCCCGGCTTCACGGCGGGAACGCCGATCTCCCCTTTCGCCGGATCGACGACCCAACGGCGTGCCAGGATCTTCTCGCCCAGCGTCATCGGCCGCCGCGGCGTCTTGGGCGGATGCAGCACGACTGCACCCTTGAGCCGGGCCATGTTGTAGTTGAACAGCCCGCCATGCTCGATGATGCCGCGGGTGATCTCGCCCTCGCCCGCGGTGAACACCGACAGCGGGATGACCTCACCGCGGCGGATCTTCTCGAGAATCGAGAAATCGGTCGTCGTCAGCACGCCGAGGTTCTGACAGTTCTCGCGATAGATGCGCTCGATGCTTTCGGCGACGACCAGTCTGATCCCGGCGCACATCTCGGCGTACGGCGACTGCTCCCGGGACGAACCCTTGCCGCGCCGCTTGCCGCTCACCGCCGCCACGAAGCCCCCGCGTTTCACCGCGCCACGCGTGATGGGGAATTCGTCGCGGCACTTGAGTCCCAGGTAGGGGAATTCGCCGAGCGTTTCGTCGTAGTAGTAGCAGATGTAGGCGGGAGTGATTTCGTCGGTCGAGATGTCGTCGCGGAGCTTGTGCTCCGGCGACCAGGCCGGGTCATTCCCGGCGAGCTGCGCACGCACGAAGCCCGGATCCTCGGTGAGGTAGAGGATCCGGCCTTGCAGTCGAACGTTTGCGTCACGCATGTGCGAAGTATCTTCTTGGAGGCTCATGTTTGCAACCGCGCTATTCCTCCTGCAAGCGACCTTCCAAAGTCCGCGCGTCGTCGAGAGTTCCGGCGTCGCGGTGAGTCGAGCGTACCCGGGCGTGTTGTGGACGCATAACGATTCCGGTGATGGCCCATACCTCTACGCAACGGACCTGCGCGGAACAGATCGTGGCGCCCTGCTCCTACCGGGCGCCCAGGCGCTCGACTGGGAAGACATGTCCCTCGGCCCCTGCCCGGTGAGCTTTCCGCTTCAGTCGCGTCCGACACGCGCAAACGCCGACACGTGCATCTACCTGGCGGACACCGGCGACAATCTGGAGTTCCGGCCATTCGTCACGATCTATGCGATTCCCGAACCCGCGCCGCCGGAACGTGCGAGCGACACGTTGGGCATCACGAGGGCACCGGCCGTGCTTCGGCTGCGGTATCCCGACGGCGCGCGCGACGTCGAGGCGGTTTATGTATCGCCACGCGACACGGCGGTTTTTCTCGTGAGCAAGGGAGCCACGCGTGGCAGCGCGATTCGATTGTATCGCGTCGATCGCAGCGCCTGGCGCACGCGCGATACGACGTCAGACATTGTGGTGGCGACGCTCGTTCAGACCCTCGACATCCGACCGAGCTCCGGGGCGGGCCGCCTGGTCACCGCGGGTGCGATACGCCCCGACGGCCGGCTCGTGGCACTGCGAACCTATACCGAGATCTACCTTTTCTATCCTGGAGTCGGGGGCCGGCTGCTGCCCGCGCCGCAGCGTCCGTGCAACATCTCAGGGCTCGAGATCGGCGGCGAGGCGATCGACTTTCTGGATGACTCGACGTTTGTCTTGACCAGTGAAGCCGGCCGGCACCGGCCCGGAACGATTGATACCGTCAACTGTCGCCTTTCACGGGAGCAGTCCACTCAATGACCAACAAATGTTGCAATACTGTCGCGATGCTGGCATTCGTCGCGACGACCGCCACGGCACAGCGACCGGCGCCCGTCCCGGTCGATACGGCCGCAATGGACGCGCATTTGCGCTTCCTGGCGAGCGACCTGCTCGAGGGGCGCGCGCCGGCAACGCGTGGCGGCCGGCTCGCGGCCGAATACATCGCCGCCCAATTCCAGGCGTTGGGACTCGAGCCGGCGGCAGCGAACGGGACCTATTTCCAGCCCGTCGCCCTCGTGGGGATGACGCCGCAGCCGATGCTCTCGTGGGGGAAAGCGGGCGGCGCAACCGATACGCTCGTGTATCGGGAAGCGTTCGTGGCGTGGGCGGAACGCCCGGAAGCCGATATCGCAGCGAGCGCCGAAGTCGTGTTCGTCGGATACGGAATCCGCGCGCCCGAGTGGCAATGGGACGACTACAAGGGCGCGGATTTGCGCGGCAAGGCGCTGCTGATGCTCGTCAACGATCCCGGCCTCGTCGATTCCACCGTGTTTCTCGGCAAGATTCTGACGTACTACGGCCGCTGGACATACAAGCTGGAGGAAGCAGCTCGCCAAGGTGCGGCCGGCGCGATTCTCATTCACACAACCGAGAGCGCGACGTATCCGTGGGAAGTCGTGCGTGGGTCGTGGTCGGTCGAGCAGTTCAAGCTCGATCAACCACACTCTCCCAGCATCGCCTTCGCGGGGTGGGTGACCGAGGCGAGTGCCCGTACCGCACTCTCCAAGGCGGGACTCAATCTCGACTCGCTGACGCGCATCGCGGCGCGGCGCGACTTTCGTCCGATCCCGACGGGAATCACCGCCAGCGTCGGCATTCACAGTGCGCTCCGTCGCGTGGAATCGGAGAATGTGGTGGCGCGGTTGCCCGGCCGCGATCCGCGTCTGGCATCGCAGGGCGTGTTGATCACTGCGCATTGGGATCACAAGGGCATCGGTCCAGCCATCCGCGGGGATTCCATCTACAACGGCGCGGAGGACAACGCGTCGGGCGTCGCTGCGATCCTGGGAGCCGCGAAGGCGCTCACACAGCTGCCTCGGACCGCCCGGTCCATTTTGTTCGTCGCGACCACCGCCGAAGAGAGCGGTTTGCTCGGCAGCGAAGCGTATGTACAGCGGCCCCTCATTCCACTCGGCCAGACCGCCGCGGTGCTGAATCTCGATGTCACAAACGTCCGCGGGGCGACGCGCGACATTGGCGCGCTCGGCATGGACCGCTCGACGCTGGGACCGGTTTTCGAAGCGGCGGCGCGCGCTGAGTCGCTCACTATCGAGTCGCAGCCCGACGTGCGTGGCTCGTTCTTTCGCTCGGACCACTTTCCGTTTGCGCGCGCGGGCGTCCCGGCGTTGTCGATCGAACCCGGCGTCGATTTTGTCGGGCGTCCGGCGGGATGGGGCGTGCAGCAGGAGAACATTTACAACCAGGACCGCTATCATCAGCCGAGCGATGAGTACCAGCCGACCTTCCGGTACGCCGGGCTCGCGCAGGAGGTGCGCGTGACGGTTCGCGCAGCGCGCGCGATCGGAAACGGTCCGGCGATGCCCCGGTGGTTGCCGTCGTCGGAGTTCCAGCGACCGCAGCGGTAGAAGTGCAGTAGCTTGCACGCCGGGGCACATTCGGAACAGTTTGGAGGGCAATGGGTTAAGGTTTGGCGATTGCCTATTACGCGGGGGAGGGATAGTTTGCCCCCGCTTTTTGACCCCGCAGCACCAGCTGGTACGACCTCCTACCAATGGAGCGGCGGTTGGAGATTCCCTCCACTCATACAGTGCCTCTGTCGTGGTTGTACGAGGCCGCCAGTCTCCCCATCCAGTATCGGACGCTCACCGAGGTCGTGCCAGAGCCGGCGCGCGATGTCGAGCGCGTCGCCGCCTTGCGCGAAGCGATGCTGCATTACAAGGAGGCGCTCGCCATCGTCCGGAAGCAGAAGGAGACCGGGCTGTGGGGAGGCAATCTCCTCGCGCCTGCTCCATCGAAGGCGATGGGGTGGAAAGAAGTCGGAACGATCTACCAATACCGGCGGCTGCTCGAGCTGGCGTGGCCACCCGACGCGAGTGTCTTCCGGTTCGCCGATCGCTTCCTCTTCCGGTTGCTGTCCCGGGACGACGATCCAGCGCTGCTCGTCGAGTTCCAACGGGCGGCCAAAAGCGATCCCGGCCTGGGACTGTGGGCGAGGAGCATGGGTGGGCAAGCGGCAGCAGCGGCGCTCGCGCGCGGCGCGCATCAAGACGACCCGCGCCTGCGCGGTGCCGCGCATCGCATCGCGAGCGACATCTCGATGTACTTGCGCAGCGAGCTGGCGCAGAAGCCATTCAAGAAGGCGCAAGGCAAGACCGTCCTCGATCCGCTTACCTATCCGCCCACCGTGTTCTCGGTGGAAATGCTCGCCTTCATGCCCGCGGTCCAGCGCGAGCGCGCCGGCTTTCTCGAGCGCCTGGCCGCCTATTTCTCGGTCCCGACGCCCCGCCGCTCGTTCTTTATCCTGGCCGGAAAGAAGATCCTTCGACCGCTGTTCGAGATCCTGGGTGACCCGCTGCACGCGGACGCCCAGGGTCGGATCACAGACGTGCCCTTTGCCGTGTATTGGCTCGAGTTGCTCACACGGCTTGGAATCGTGCGCCAGGTACCGAGTGCCGCGAAGGTCCTCGCGCGGCTGTACAACGAATGCGATGACCGGGGGATCTGGAGTCCGGCTGGCCTCAGGGCGATGCCGAAGTCGACTAACCCTGTGGTATATCACTACTTTCCGCTCGAGGGACCCGGGAAAAGCCCGGCCCAGCGCCAGACCGACGTCACATTCCGCCTGGCGCTGATTGCGCGGCTGCTCGGGATTCCCCTGAACATCGTCTAAGATGGCAGGCCAGCGCCTTACGTAGTAGTATTTGCTACTACAGTGGCCATAGATCTGACGCCCTTCGGTTTCACTCCCACGGAGTCGCGCGTGTACGCGACGTTGCTTCAGCTCGGTCCTTCGACCGGTTACGCCGTGGCCCGTGGCGCCCGGCTCGCGCGCGCCAACGCGTATGGCGCGCTGGAAGGTTTGGTTTCCCGGGGTGCCGCGACCCGCACGCCGCCGCCTCACCGGCCGGCCCGCTATCGGCCCATCGATCCGCAGGCATTGCTCGCGGTGCTCGCGACCCGGCAAGGGGAGGCGTTGGACCGGCTGGGCCGGGAGGTGCGCGATCTCTCGCGACCGGGCGATCCGGCAACGAGAGAAGTGGCTGGCAGTCGCGCGGTGGCAAACCTCGTCACTCAACTGGTCGCTCGCGCGGAGCGGAGTGTAGAAGGAGTGATGGCGCTCGAGCTGTGGCGGCCGACGCTGCCGGCCTGGAGACGTGCCGCGGAGCGCGCGACGCTGAAGGTGCGTGCCCGTGGGGGTGTGCCGCCGGACGCCCCGTCGTGGCTCGCGCCAGCTCCCGACGACGCTCCCGATGCGACGGTGCTGGTGATCGACGACACGCAGTTAGTGATGACATCGGGCGAGGGAGAGACCATCGCCGGCCTGTGGACCTCGCATCCGCTGATGGTGCTCCTCGCCCGGCGCGCGTTGCAGTGCGTCCTGTGACCGCCCCGCGGTTACTCCTTTCTGTTCTGCTGCTCGCTGGTGCGTGCCGAGCGACACCGATTCCCGAAGCGCAGCGCTATCCCGCCGGCACTTCCTTCCGCGCGCAGTACCGAACCGTCGATGAAACGCGGTTACGGGTGATCGACACCGGCAACGGGACGCCGGTCGTCTTCATTCATGGGTTCGGCGCCTCGATGTACGGCTGGCGCTATCAGCTACCGCCGATCGTCGCCGCCGGATATCGCGTGGTTGCGTTCGACAATCGCGGCTTTGGGTTCTCCGACAAACCGGCGCACGGGTATACCAATGCCGCGTACGCGCACCTGGTGGTATCGCTCCTCGACTCACTCGGCATCTCGAGCGCGGTGCTCATCGGTCATTCGATGGGCGGTGCGATCGCCGCGGAGGTTGCGCTGAGCTATCCGGATCGCGTCCGCGGCCTGGTGTTGATCGACGCCGCCGGCTACGGCGTGCGCTGGCCCGGCGTTCTCAAACTGGCGCGCTGGCCACAGGTGGGCGCGGTGGTCACGAGGTTTCGGGCCCGCTGGATTACGGCTCGCATCCTGCGCTCGACATTCGCCGATCCCGGCAAAGTCACCGAGGCAGACGTCGATCAGTACTACGCACCTGTCCCCGATCCCGCGTATGGGCGCGCCCTGCGAGGGGTGCTTCGAGAGTTCAGGTTCGACAGCCTGGGCGGTCGTCTTGGCCGCGTGCAGGCACCAACACTGATTCTCTGGGGCGACGCGGACCGGTGGATTCCGCTTCGCGATGGTACCAGATTCACGCAGGAGCTGCCGCGCAGCGAATTCGTCGTCCTCACGCGCACCGGACACGACGCTGCTGACGAATCGCCCGATCTGGTGAATCGATACCTGTTGGCCTTTCTCAAGGAAGGTCTGTCCCGCATTCCGGAAAACGTCGCAGTGGCGGCAGCGGGCGATAGGCCTTAGATTTCATCAACCAAACGGTTGACGAAATTCGGCCATGCCACCCAAGCTGAGTAATGACAGGGCATTACGGATCGTAGCGGCCGCCCGCGAAGAGTTTGCAAAGCGGGGTTTCGCCGGTGCGCGAGTCGATCAGATCGCGCGCTTGGCCGGCGTCAACAAGCAGCTCCTGTTCTACTACTTCCACTCTAAACGCGGTCTCTTCCAGGCGGTGCTGGCACAATCGGCCGGCGAGTTGGAGACGGCGCTGGGGGAACTGGCGTATCCAATCGGAGGGCCGCTCGAGCGGCTTCGGTTCACGCTAGGCGCGCAGTTCGAATTCCTCGCGAGACATCCGGAAATCGTTGCGCTGCTGGGCCAGGGCACGCGCTCTGGTGGTGGGGCGGCCTTTGCGCCGGCCATCAACCGGCTCGTCGTGCTCCTGGCGGAGGGCCAAGGCCTGGGCCAGGTGCGGGACGATCTCGACCCGCACCTGGCTGCCGCTCAAGCTTTGATCCTGATGGTCGGGTATCTCAGTATGGAAGCCGTGATCGCCACGAGCGCGCGCCCACTCGGCGCTGATGAGCCGTCGCTCCGCGAGCGCTGGCGCGAAGCGGCGGTCGACTTAGTGGTTGCCGGCGTGAGCGCGAGCTAGCACCGGCACCGGCACTTCAGTCTCGAAGATCAGGTGACCCGATTCGAAGCGGGCACCCCGGAGGGCCAGGCTCAGCACGTCTCCCAGCTCCTCCGCCAGATGCACGTCGAGCGTCTTCCGCACTTCTTCCGGCAGATCGTCGAGATCGCGCTCGTTCTCCTTCGGCAGAATCACCGAGGTGATCCCGGCCCGCACTGCTCCGAGCACTTTTTCCTTGACCCCACCGATCGGCAGGACACGGCCACGCAGCGTGACCTCACCCGTCATCGCGATATCGTGGCGTGCCGGCCGACGCGACAACGCCGAGACGAGCGCGGTCGCCATCGTTACGCCTGCGGAGGGCCCGTCCTTGGGAATTGCACCGGCTGGGACGTGGACGTGGATGTCGGTATCGACGAACGCGCCTTCCGGAATCCCCAACAGGTCGGCGTGCGACTTGGCGTACGTTAACGCCGCACGGGCGGACTCCTTCATGACATCGCCCAACTGACCGGTCAGGACGAGCTCACCCTTCCCGCGCATCACGCTGGCTTCGACGAACATGATGTCGCCGCCGACGGGCGTGTAATACATCCCGGTCGCGACGCCGACCTGATCCGCTCCAGCCATCCGCTCGGGATGCACCTTCGGCCGCCCGATGAGATCGGGGATGTCCTTCGGTCCGACCGTCACCTTCCCAGCCACCCCGTCCGCGATCTTCCGAGCGACCTTGCGGCCGAGCTTCCCGATTTCGCGCTCGAGCTGGCGGACACCCGCCTCGCGAGTGTAGCTAACGATGATCTCGCTCAACGCGCCATCGGTGAGCGTCAACTGCCCCGCGCGCAGACCATTCTCAGTCAACTGGCGCGGAACGAGGTACCGCTTGGCGATCTCGAGCTTCTCGCGCTCGGTGTAGCCGGCGAAGTTGACGGTCTCCAGCCGATCGAGGAGCGGAGCGGGGATGCTCTGCAGGAAGTTCGCGGTCGCGATGAACAGCACCTCGGAGAGGTCGAACGGCACGCCGAGGTAATGATCCGTGAACGTGTCATTCTGCGCCGGGTCGAGCACTTCCAGCAGGGCCGCCGCGGGATCTCCCTGGAAGGAGATCCCCAGCTTGTCGACTTCGTCGAGCAGGAAGATCGGGTTCTTGGCGCCCGCCTGCTTCATCCCCTGGATGATGCGGCCGGGCATCGCACCGACGTAGGTGCGCCGGTGGCCGCGAATGTCGGCCTCGTCCCGGGCACCGCCCAGTGAAATGCGGACATACGGCCGGCCCATCGCCCGCGCGATGGACTTGGCGATCGAGGTCTTCCCGACGCCCGGCGGTCCGACGAACAGCAAGGTCGGCGCGCGCGCGGCGCGATCGTCCTCGTTTCCGGGGACTTCTTCTTTCGGCTCCTGCTGCTTCCGCAGCTGCCGGACCGCGAGGAACTCGAGCACCTGGTCCTTCACGTCCTGCAGGCCGTAGTGATCCTCCTCGAGGATCTTTGCCGCCTGTTTCAGATCGAGCGACTCTTCGGTGCGCTTGTTCCACGGCAGCTCGGCGATGGTCTCGAGGTAGGTGCGAATGACTTGCGCCTCCATCGATTCCCGCCCGGCGCGCTCCAGCCGCGCCAGCTCGCGATCGACCTCTTTGCGAGCCGCCTCCGGCAACTCCAGTGCATCGAGCCGCTTCTTGAGGTCATCGGCCTCCGCCGCCTCTCCCTCTTCACCCAGCTCCTTGCGAATCGCCTTCATCTGCTCGCGCAACAGCATCTCGCGCTGCCGTTCACCGAGCTCTTCCTGGACCTGCGACTTGATGTCTTCCTGCGCGTCGACGACGGCGATCTGGCGCTGCACGTGCACCAGCACGCGACGCAACCGGTCCTCCACCGCGAGCGTCTCCAGCAGCTGCTGGCGCTCCAGTGATTGGATGTCGAGATGGCCGGCGACGAGATCGGCAAGGGCGCCGGGGTCGCTGACCCCCTGCAGCACCTGTTGGATGACTTCTGTGGGGAGTCCCGACTTCTGGCCCAGCTCCGCGGCCCGCTCGCGGACCTCGCGATGCAACGCTACGAACGCGGGATCCTTCTCATTGAGAGGGGGATGATCTTCCGCCTCGCGTACGGTCGCCTCGAGATAACCGTTGGTCTCGCTGTAATGGACGGCGGTCCCGCGGGTTTCCCCGTGGAGCACCAGCTGGACGCCACCCAGATTGCGCTGCACCTGACTGATTCGCGCGATCGTTCCGGTGGTGTACAGCACGCCGGGGGTGACCTGATCGATATTTTCTTTCTGCGCGACCGCAAAGACTTTGCGGTCGGGGTTCTTGAGGGCGGCTTCTATGGCACGCAATGTCGCAGGACGGCCCGCGCCAATCGGCGACGCGACGCCCGGAAACAGCACGGCGTCGCGCAACGGCAGGACGGGCAAACTCATCCGGTCTGACATGGAATCTCCAATGGTAGGTTTCGTGAACTACAGTCTGCGACGGACAACGCACCGTCCATGCCACGAAAAAACGCCGTCTGCGGCAGGTCCGTTCCTCCTAGCGCCGCCAAAGCGGCGCGTGACTGCCAACACGACGCGTCCCGACTGTGTTGCAAGGCCGCATGGATGCGGCTAAATCTTAGTCCACGAATGGATTGCAAAACGGCATGAGCGATCTGTTGGCGCAGCGGCTGAGTCAGGCCCTTGGCTCTTCCTTCACGCTCGACGGGGAGATCGGCCGCGGCGGCATGGGCGTCGTCTATCATGCCCGCGATGAGCGGCTCAAGCGGGCGGTGGCAGTCAAGGTGCTCCCGCCCGAGCTCGCGTTCCGTGAGGAAATCCGCATGCGTTTCCTCCGGGAAGCGGAAACGGCCGCGCGTCTGTCCCACCCGCACATCGTTCCGATTCATTCCGTCGGCGAAGGTCCCGAGGGACTCGTGTACTTCGTGATGGCCTATGTGGACGGTGAATCGCTCGCGGCGCGTCTCAAGCGCCGCGAGCGACTGCCACCCGAAGAAGCCCGGCGCATCTTGATGGAAACGGCGGACGCACTCGGCGCCGGACACGCCCTCGGCATCATCCATCGCGACGTCAAACCCGACAACATCCTTTTAGAGGGAAGCCGCGGCCGGACGGTCCTCACGGACTTCGGCATTGCCAAGGCACTGACCTCGACCACAGGGCCAGGAACGCTGACGGCAACCGGGGTCGCGATCGGGACGCCGCACTACATGAGTCCGGAGCAGGCCGCCGGGGATCGTGAAATCGATGGGCGCTCCGACATCTACAGTCTGGGCGTCGTCGGGTATCAGATGCTCGCCGGAGAATTGCCGTTCTCGGCCCCCACGGTGCCCGGCATCCTGCTCAAACAAATCACCGAGCAAGCGCCAAATCTCCAGGACCGCTCGCCGACCTGCCCGGACGATCTCGCCTCCTGTGTCATGCGCTCGCTCGAGAAGGAGCCGGAAGCGCGCTGGCCAACGGCCGACGCGTTGCGGCGCGCGCTCGAGTCGCGGAGTGCCCCGCCGTACCGGCCCTCGCGACGTCAGAGTGTCAGCCCGCTGGCGCGTCCGGAAACTCGCTTGGAGCCTCCCGCGAGGACGTCGGGCGGAGGCCGGCCGGAGCGGCGGCGTACGTCACGACCAAGCCTCAAGCGGGACCCCAAGAGCGATCTCACGCCCAGCGGCGAACCCCGCATGGTCGCGAAGTTCCGCGACAGTTTCGTCTCGTGGGCGTCGGTCTGCGGCGGCCTGATGTTTATCGATATGATCATGGGCAACGGTCTGAGCTGGTCGCTGTTCCCGACGGCCGTGTGGGGGGGCTTCGGCTTGCTGCCCCAATTTATGAAGCTGTGGCAAAACGGGTATTCGTGGCGCGACGTGCTCCACCGACCGGCGGCGCCGGACGCGCAAGAAGCGTTGCGGGGTCCGCGCCGCGTTCTGCCGTCGCCCAAAGCGGACGAGTTCGGCCGCCAGGTCGATGCGGTGCGACTGGCGCGCAACGACCGGGAGGCAATCCTCAAGATCATGGAGCGCGTTCCTACGTCCGAGCGAAAGTTGCTCCCGGACGTCGTGGTCACCGTCGATGCGCTCCTCAAGCGGGCCGAAGAGCTCGCGCGCATGCTGCACAGCATGAGCGCCGATGTCGATGACGGCGCGCTGGCGCGGATCGAATTGCGGATTGAAGCTGTGAAGCATCATGAAGAAGGAACGGAACGCGAACGGCAAATCAGCTTGCTCGAGCGCCAGCGCCAGGCATTGAGCGACCTCCTGACGCGACGCCGCCGCGTCGAGGACCAGATCGAGTCGTGCGTGCTGGCGATGCAGAATGTGCGGTTCGATCTGCTCCGGCTCCGGTCGGCGGGCGTGGCCGCGGTGCTCAGCGATCTAACGAATGCTACACAGCAGGCGCGGGCGCTCTCCCGGGATGTCGATCATGCAATCGCGGCCGCGGGCGAGATTCGCGACGTGCTCAGTGCTTCTCCGGGACCTGCCTCCCCGCCGCCCCGCGGACGGCCCCGGTCCTCACCGTAGAGTCCTGCGTGGTCCGGCACTCGCGCACGAGTGCGGGGCCGTTGTCCCGCTGCACGGCGAAATCCAACAACTCCACAAAGCTGGCGGCCGCGTCGTCACAGCGACCCGCCCGCAGCGCGGCGACCGCCGCCAATTCACGGTAGCGCGCCGAGCCCGGACGCCGAACAGCGGCGTAGCTGAGCAGGCTGTCTGCCAAGCCCGGCGGGGCATCCAGCGCGATCTGACCAAGCGCCTGACTCAGGAACTCGCCTGGGAACGGGTGGCGAAGCGTGCCCCGAGCCGCGTCGAGCGCCCCCCGCGCCTGCGACGCCGCCTCACTCCAGCGGGATCCCCGGGCTGCCAGCAGCGCGAGCGCCGCACGCACTTGCCCCGTGTCGGCGCCCGCAGCGAGCGCTTCGCGGAGCGCCATCCCGGCCAGCGGGCGGTTAC
Source organism: Gemmatimonadales bacterium (assembly GCA_036394755.1). Classification (GTDB taxonomy): domain Bacteria; phylum Gemmatimonadota; class Gemmatimonadetes; order Gemmatimonadales; family GWC2-71-9; genus 20CM-2-65-7. Next base: position 17,616 of record DASWEL010000340.1, read on the forward strand.
GGGCCGCCGCGAGCAAGCCGCGCATCTGGAGCGCGTTGGGGGAGGCGCGACCGCCCCTGGCAATCACCGCGCCGAGCAACGAATCGGCTTGAGCCGTGTCACCCAGGGCCACTCGAATACCGGCAGTTCGGACGCTCCACTCGAGTACCTCCGGCTGGGCGCGCCGCGCCGCGTCGAGATAGGGGAGCACGCCGGCATCGCTCCGGCGCACGGCAAGTATCCGTAACAGCGCGAAGGGCGATGTGCCGGCATCGCCCTTGCCGAGCTGGATGAGCGAATCAAAGACGGCGTATGCGGCCGCTCCAGGATCCAGGAAGCGTCGTGCCGCAACGAACTCGAGGCGCGGCTGATCGTCGCTGTGCTCGAGGTGAGCGCGGCCGATCAGGCGCGCGACACCCGAATCCCCGAGGAGCAGCCGACCGAAATATTGGTCCGTGTTTTCGATGCTGAGCCACTCGCGGCTTATCGCCTTCAGCCCGCCCGAACCGAACAGCTGAGTAAGCCACGTGGGGTCGTAGGTGAGTGGCCGCGGCGAGGCCAGGACCATGATGTCAGCGCTTCCTCCGAACCAGACGTGCACGTGGGGAAATACTTCGTGCAAACTCCGTACGATTCCGGCGACAATCGGTAGCGGAAGCTGGTAGAGCTGAATCCACTGGCAGAAGACGCCGTCGTCAGAGAGTCTTGCCCGGGCGATGCGGAAGAACTCGGGTGTATACAGCGTCGCAACACCCGCGACCCAGGGATTCGAGGGCTCCGAGACGATCACGTCGTAGCGCTCGCGGTCGAGCTGGAAGGCGCTGCGCGCGTCATCGATGACGACGCGGACGTCGGGCCGGGATAGCACTGACCCATTCACACCGACGAAAAAGCTGTCCATCTGCACGACGGACGGCTCGATCTCGACAATTTTCAGGCGTCGCATGCTCGGTACGGTGGCTAGGACATGGGCCGTTACGCCGGTGCCGTACCCGATCACGAGCGCCGAGGCCGCGCCGACCCGAGCGACCGCCGGCGCGAGGCCGAGCATGACCTGGGTATCCATATCGCCGCGATCGGATCCGTCGACTTTGCCGTTCACGCGCAGCGATCGACCGGACTCGCCCTCCCAGACGCTCACCGTCGCATTCGGACCTTCCCGGAACGAGAGCTGTCGCACGCCGCGGTGCTCGAGGAATCGCTCGCGCGCCGCCTGATCCATGGGTTGCCGCGCGTAGATCGTGGGGCCGAGGTCGATGAGGCGCGTGCTCCAGCCAGATGCGGCCGCGGCGGCGAGCAGGGTCAAGGTCCCGAAAGCTCCCGCCGTCAACACGCGCACGCGTATCCGGCGGTCTTCGATCGAGGCCTCGGCGATGCCGCGCGCGGCGAGCCCGGCAAGCGCCAGCGCGGCGATACCGTTGACGATCAACCCGATACGCAAGGTCACCTGCGTGCCCAGCGCCACGACGAGCACGAAGCCCGTGAGCACCGCGCCAAGGATGCTGCCGATGGTGTTGAGCGCGTACGCGGCGCCGACGTCCTCGCCGCGCGCTTTCGCGCTGCGGGCCGTGAGATCGGTGAGCAGCGGGAACGTCATCCCCATTCCGATCGCCGGGATGACAACGACCGCTCCAACCGCGACCCCCATCAGCAGAAGACGGGATGCGGCGCTGAGATCCGCAATCTGGAACACGGCGATGATGTACGATGGTAGAAATCCGAAGAACACGAACAACAGCGCCGCGCCGATGCCGGTGATCCCCTGCGCGAGCGCCGCGCTGGCGGCGGTGTCGACGCGCGGCGCGCTGCGACGGGCGACGATGATGCTGCCGAGGCCGATACCCAGCAGAAACACCAGCAGAATCAGCGTAAACGCGTACGTCGAGCCGCCAACGATCATGATCAGCACGCGGGTCCAGGCGATCTCGTCGAGCAGTGCCGCAAAGGCGGTTAGGCCCAACAGCACCAGGGCGACAGTCTTCAGGTGATCACGAGTGGCGGGGGCCGGCTGGACCTGGTCTTCCCCGCACTGGCGCCCGGGGTCAGCCAAACCTTCCCGCCTGCCGAGCGAAATTGCGGCGACGCCAATCGCGAGGTTGACCGTAGCTGTCGCCAACAGCGAGGCGCGGACCCCGACGAACTCAATCAGAAAAAACCCGGCGAGCGCCGTTCCGGTCATCGCGCCGAGTGTGTTCAAGCCGTACAGGCGGCCCAGGGATGGCTTGAGGAGTCCACGATCTTCGCCCGTAAGTGCGCGCGTCAGGACGGGCAGTGTCCCGCCCATGAGCGTGGTCGGAATCAGCAAGACCAGCGCCGCCAGTCCAAAGCGCAACGCGACGCTGGCTGTGCCGCCGAGCGCGAGCGCGCCCGCGGTGCCGATGTATATCCAGTGTGCGAGACCGAGGACCAGCGGCGAGAGGATGCCGAAGACGCCGATCGCGATCTCGAGCCAGCCGTACAGCACCGCCGGCCGCGGCGTGCGATCGGCACGCCGTCCGAACAGCCACGCGCCCAGACCGAGGCCGCCCATGTAGGCGGCGACGACGGTCGTGACGGACTGGATGGTGGAGCCGAATGACTGATAGAGGACGCGAACCCACAGCAGCTCGTAAATCAGACCGGTCGCGCCCGACAGAAAGAACAGAACGCCGTATGTGAGCGCCGGCTTAGAACGCATGCAGCTCGCGCATCGCTTGCGCGAGGTCCTCCACCTGTGGCAGGATGTAGTCCTCGAGGTCGGGCGCGTACCCGACGAACGTGTCGGTCGACGCCACGCGCTTCACCGGCGCGTCGAGCCACGGGAAGCAGCGGTCGGCGATCCGAGCCGCGATCTCGGCGCCGTAGCCCCACGAGAACGCGTCCTCGTATGCGACGATCACCTTGTTCGTCTTCCGAACCGACGCCTCGATCGTCTCCCAGTCCACCGGCGACAAGGAGCGTAGATCGATCACCTCGACACTCACCCCTTCCTTCTCCTCGAGCTCCTTGGCGGCGACGAGCGAGCGCTGCACCACGGCGCCGTAGGTCACAACCGTCAGCGCCGTCCCGTCCCGCACGACCTTCGCTTTTCCGAAGGGGATCATGAAGTTCGGGCCGGGATTCGGAGCTTTGTTGTAGGTCTGGCGGTAGAGGTGTTTGTGTTCGAGGAAGATGACGGGATCGTCGGAGCGAATGGCGGTGCGCAACAGCCCGTTGGCATCGAGGGCTGTGGACGGGCAAATGACCCGCAGCCCCGGCACCGACGTGAAAATCACTGCCCCCGTCTGTGAGTGATAAACGGAGCCGCCCTTGAGATAGCCGCCGTACGTCACGCGGACCACGGCCGGGGCGCTGAACGCGTTGCTCGAGCGCCACCGCAGGGTCGCGAGCTCGTTGCGGATCTGATGATAGGCCGGCCAGATGTAGTCGAAGAACTGGATCTCGACGACCGGCTTGAGCCCGCGCGTGGCCAGACCGATCGCACGTCCGACGATGTTGGCCTCGGCGAGCGGGGAGTTGTAGACGCGGTCGCTGCCGAACTGGCGCTGCAGCCCCCACGTGACCTTGAAGACACCGCCCTTTCCCTTCACTTCCTTCAGATACTGCTCCCGGCTGACGTCCGCGACGTCTTGGCCGAACACGAGGATGCGCGGATCGCGCGTCATCTCGTCTTTCATGCACGCGTTGAGCAGATCCACCATCGTGGTCGGCTCGCCCGTGAAGTGCGGATCGTCCTCGGTGTCGAATTGCTCCGACGTCGGATCGACGTCGGGGGAGTATACCCACTGGAGCGCGGTCTCGGGCTTGGGCTGTGGCGACGCCAGCGCCATGTCGGCAGCCACCTGGATCTCTTCGTCGACCTGCGCCTTGATCGCCTCGATTTCCGCTTCGGTCGCGACGCCCTCTTCGATCAGGCGTTTCGGGAACGCGGTCACGGCGTCGCGCTTGGCCTCCGCCTCGCGCTCGCGCGGCGGCTTGTAGAGGATCTCGTCGTCGGACAGTGAGTGCGAGTAGGGGCGAATCACGTGGGCGTGCACGAGCGCGGGGCCTTTGCGCTGGCGACACCAATCCGCCGCGCGAGTCAGCGCGGCATAGGACGCGATCGGGTCGCAACCATCGACCTCCTCGATGAACAGATTGGGGAAGTTCGCGACGAGCTTCGACACAGACCCGCCGGCGGTCTGCACCTCGATTGGCACCGAAATGGCGTACTTGTTGTCCTCGATCAGGAAGAGCACCGGCAGCTTGAGGTTGCTGGCGCTGTTCATGGCCTCCCACCATTCGCCTTCACTCGTGGTGCCATCGCCGGCGGAGACGTAGACGACCTCGTCCCCGTGGATCGGCTTGTCCTTCAGATTGTCGATTCGGGTGTAGCGGAGCCAGGCTTCGGCGCAGCCCACGGCCTGGAGGAACTGCGTTCCCGTCGGGCTCGATTGGCTGACGATGTTCAGCTGCTTGTGGCCCCAGTGGGAGGGCATTTGCCGGCCACCGGAGCTCGGGTCGTCGGCGGCACCCACCGCGGCAAGCAACATTTCCGTGGGCGTCATGCCGAGCGTCAGGGCGAGCGCGCGGTCGCGGTAGTAGGGGTAGAACCAGTCGTACGATGGCCGCAACGCTTTGCCCGCTGCCACGAGGACACCTTCGTGGCCCGCGCCTGAAATCTGAAAGAAGATCTTGTTTTGCCGCTTGAGCTGGATCTCCTTGTCGTCGATGCGCCGGGACGTGAGGATCAGCCGGTACATATCGAGCAAATCGGCTTTGGAAAGCGCCGATGGTGCTTTGGCAGGTCGGGTGGCCGTGGCGGCCGGGGGGGGGGTCGCGCGGGAACGTGATGCCATAGGGTTGGAAAATAGCCTAGATTCTCACTTCAGTCATGGACGAAGCCGCCAAGAAATCGATTCTCCGCCACTTCCCCTATGGTCTGTACGTCGTCACCGTGACGCACGACAGCGAGGACCATGGGATGACCGCCAATTGGCTCACGCAAGCGGCGTTCGAGCCGCCGATGGTCGTGGTGGCGATCGAGAATACCTCCAAGACGATTGGTCTGATCCGCGATTCGCACCACTTTGCGATCAATCTCTTGCTGAAAGGTCAGCGCGATCTCGCCGGCAAACTCGGTCGCAGCTCCGATCAGGCACCGCAGAAGCTCAAAGGCATCAAGACGAAGCCAGCTCCCGCGTCGGGCGTGCCGGTTCTCGTCGACGGGCTAGGGTGGGTCGAGTGCCGTGTCGTCGCGACGCTCCCGGCAGGCGATCACACGCTCGTCCTCGGCGAGGTGATCGGTGCCGGCGTCGAACATGAAGGAGAACCGCTGACGCTCGCCGAAGCGGGGTTCAAATACTCAGGCTAGGACTGTTTTCGGTAAACGACTCTCCCCCCTACGATCGTATAGCGCGGCTTGATCGTCCCGAGCGATTCCGCAGGCACCGCAAACGGATCGCGATCCAACACGACGACATCGGCAAATCTGCCTGGCGCCAGCGTTCCCCATCTCTGCTCGTTGAACGTGGCCCACGCGTTGCCGTAGGTGTACGCACGGAGCGCTTCTCCAACCGTAATCTTCTGCTCGGGCACCCAGCCGTTGGGGTTCTTGTCGTCGAGCGTGCGTCTAGTCACGGCCGCGTACACGCCGAGCATCGGATCGAGCGGCGCGACGGTCCAGTCTGAGCCGAACGCCAACGGTGCGTCAGTGTCGAGCAGCGTCCGGAACGCGTAGGTGGTCTTGATGCGTACCGGACCGATGCGCTGCTCGACCCACCGGCCGTCGTCGATTGCGTGATAGGGCTGCATCGACGCCACAATCCGAAGCGCGCCGAAGCGCGGAATGTCGTCTGGACGCAGATGCTGCGCGTGCTCGACGCGGAACCGGCGGTCACGCGCGCCGTGCGCGCGCGCGACACTATCGTAGATCGCCAGAATGATGGCGTTGGCTCGGTCGCCGATCGCATGGACGGCAATCTGCAACCCAGCAGAATCCGCAGCACCAACCCAGGCGCGCATGTCGGATTCCGGCTGCTGCATCAGACCACGATAGCCTGCCGAGTCGCTGAATGGCTCGAAGAAGAATGCCGTGCGCGAGCCGGCGGATCCGTCCATGTACCCTTTCACGCCACCGATCCGAACCCAGTCATCGCCGCGGTTCGTCGCGGCACTCTCCGCGACGACTTTCCAGTTGCTCAGCGGCAAGTAGAGCGACACGCGCACGGTTTGGCGGTTGGCGCGCTCCAGCCGCCGGTAGCTCGCGAGATCCGCGAAGGAAGCGGACATGTGCCCGGTGGCCGTCACGCCCAGGGACGCGGCATGCGCGAGGGCGCGCGCGAGGGCCGAATCGCGCTGCTCCGGCGACGGATCGGGCGCGGCGTGCCACACGAGATCCATCGCACGGTCCTTGAAGACTCCCCCGCTTGTGATCTCGCCGCCAAAAGGCGACGGCGTCGCGACCGTGACACCGGCGGCGCGCATCGCGGCGGCATTGGCCAGCGCCTCGTGGCCGTCCAAACGGTTCACGAAGACCGGGTTGTTCGGCGTCACGGAGTCGATCCATTCGTGCCGCGGAAGGGGCGCGCCGCGCCACAGCGTGTGATCCCAATCGCCGCCTGTGATCCACTCACCCGGCTTCAGATGCGCGGCGTACTCCTTGAGCCGGCGCACGAACTCCTGCGGAGTGGTAGCGTCCCGCAGGTTCACCGACGCCAGCTGAAAGCCGCCGTCGATGAAGTGCGTGTGGCCGTCGGCGAAACCGGGCATCACGAGACCGCCGGCGGCGTGGAGCACGGCGGTATTGGCGCCCACGTAGCGCGCGATTTGTGCGGAATCGCCGACCGCGAGGATCTTGCCGTCCGCGATCGCCACCGCGCCAGGCTGGCCACGGCCGGTCGAGAGGCCCGTCCAAACCGGACCACCCTCGATGACGATGTCCGCCTTCTGTCCGCATGCGGCGAGCGACACGAGGGTGACCAGACTGGCGAGCAGCAGACGACGCACGGCTACCTCCTAGCGCAGTTTGGTGATGCGACGAATGGTGTCGAGGGCGGCGATCGGACTCGTTGCGGCCTCGGACGGCGGCTTGGGTTTCGTGGGAGCGCTCAAACCGTCACGGATGTCTAGTAGGACCTCGAGCAACAATTGCTCGCGCTGATACGCCGCGTCCAGGTCCACCATCCGGCGGTCGTCCTTCGCCGCTTTGGCCCGTTCGTAGGCCTCACGATAGACGCTCTCGAGATTGTCGAGTATCTGCTGGCGCGGACGTGGACTCATTGTCGCCAAAGATATAGGTTCCGCGCATGACGCTCAAAGGCAAGCGCATCTTGTTTTTCGCGGCTCCCCTGTATGAAGACCTGGAGCTCTGGTACCCGAAGATCCGTCTCGAAGAGGAAGGGGCCAGCACCACCGTCGCGGGGATGGGCGAGAAAACCTATCCAGGAAAGCGCGGTTATCCGGTCACCGTCGACACCAACGTGGATCAAGTTGAATCGGCCGACTTCGACGCCCTCGTGATTCCGGGTGGATTCGCCCCCGATCAGCTGCGACGTTCCGACAAGGTTCTGCGGCTGACTCGCGAGATCTATCAGGCGGGGAAGCCGGTCGCCTTCATCTGTCACGCCGGATGGGTCCCCATCTCGGCGAAGATTCTCAAAGGCAAGCGCGCGACGAGTGTCCGTGCCATCAAGGACGATATGGAGAACGCCGGGGTGGTGTGGGAGGACAGCGCGGTGGTCGTCGACGGCAACCTCATCTCGTCGCGCACACCCGCCGACCTGCCGCAGTTCTGCAAGGCGCTCATCGCCGCACTACGACAAGGGCCTCAGGACTAAACCACTCGGCACCTTCGGTACGAAGTACGTGGATTTTGGCGGCATCACGTCGCCGGCATCCGCCACGGCGAACACCTGCTCGACCCGCGTGGGATTGAGCAGCACGGCGACCGCGGCGCCGCCATGCTGGACCATCCCGAGCGCTTCCTTCGCATCCGCCACGTAGCGCACGATGGGCGTGGACATGCCCGCGCCGAGGATTTCCTTCACCACCAACGACTCGATCCGAGCGACATCGAGATCGCGCACTGCAGTGCTCTTCGCGAGGCTCGGCAGCCGGTCGGGCAGGGCGCCAGGCTTGAGCAACAGCGAGAGGATGCGCGAGCGGTCGGCCACGAGACACGCGGTGCGGCCCTTGCCGAGTGAGGCGAGCGCCGTCACCGGATCGCGGTCCGCCGCGAACGGCTGCACGTCGAACCATTCGCGCCACCGCGGCAGCATGCGCTCCAGCTCCCGCCCCGCTCCGAAGATCACCCGATGCGTCGGCAGCACCGCGAGTCCCGGATCCTGCGCCGACACGATCAACGCGAGGACGCGGTCGGCGGCGGGATTCTCGAGCGCATACGCGCTCGCCGTTTCGTAGCGGTGATGGCCGTCGGCGATGTAAAGCGGGGAAGGAAGGGGAAAGGGGGAAGGGTCATGAGCGATCCAGAGACGGATGCCCACGCCGTTGAGCTCGGCGGTCGCGTCCGGCGTTCCCTGCGAGACCTTGGCCACGGCATCCGCCAACGCACGGTCGCGATCGGGCGCGAGCAAAAAGATCGACTCGATGTTGGTCGCCGTCGCGCGCATGAGTGCCAAACGATCGGCCTTCGGCCCGGCGTGCGTCCGCTCGTGCGGCCGCACGCGGCGCGGTTCGTAGCCTTCCGCGGCGACGGCGCCGAAGAGGCCGCGCCGAGTGAGTGTTTCTCCGGTCGGCAGCGTGAAGTCCTGCGCGAGCACATACAGTACCGGTTGCTGATCGCGCCGCAGCACGCCTTTGCGGCGCCAGTTGGCCAGTCGTTCGGCCGCCACGCGGTAGCGCGCTTCGTCGGGCTCCCCGGGCGGCGCTTCCGGCAACATGACGTGCACGATATTCTCTGCGGCGAGCGCCGCGTACCGCGCGCGCTCGGCCTGATCGATGACGTCGTACGGCGGCGCGATCAGCGAGCTGAGGCGGTCGACGGCAGCGTACCGCTCACCCTCAAAGGGCGCGACGAGGTCAGACATGAGCTTGCGAGAGGCGCAACAAGCGGTGGAGCAATGGGTCGGCCAGTTCGAGGAAGGGTATTTCACGCCGCTCGCGAACGTGGCGCGCTTGGCCGAAGAAGTCGGCGAGCTGGCACGCGAAGTCAATCATCAATTCGGCCCGAAGCCGAAGAAGCCGGTCGAACCGCCCGGCTCGATTCCAATGGAGCTGGCGGACATCCTCTTCGTCGTGATTTGCATTGCCAACTCCCAGCACATCGATCTCGACGACGCCTTCGCGCAGATGATGGCCAAAGTCACCTCCCGCGACGCCGGCCGCTGGACCAGGAAGGCTCGCTGACCTCTTCATAGATCCGCTCGTAGGACACCAACCGATCGGGATCGATGGCCCCGGCCGGCGCGCCGCGCACGGCACAGCCGGGCTCTGCGAGGTGGCGGCAATTATCGAAGCGACACTGATCGAGATACGGGCGGAATTCCGGAAAACATGCGCCCAGCTCGTTGGGATCGATGCCCCAGGCGCCGATCTCGCGGAGGCCGGGCGTATCGACGACGTAGCCGAGGCCCGCGACCGGCACGAGCTCGGCGGCGGTGGTCGTGTGTTTCCCGGTCCGCCATTTTTCGCTAATCGCGCCAACGCGCAGCTTGAGGCCCGGCTCGAGAACGTTGAGCAGGCTCGACTTCCCCGCGCCCGATGCGCCGGTAAAGACCGAGTGCCGGCCGCGCAGCAAGTCGCGCAGCGCCGGGAGTCCTTCGTCCGCCTTCACTGACGTTCCCAGCAGTTGATAGCCCGCAGTCTTGAAGCGCCGCGTCAGCGGTTCCTCGATCGCGCGGTCGAGCTCGATCTTGTTGAGGACCACCGCCGCCGGCAGGCCATTCGCTTCCGCGATCACCAGGAAGCGGTCGATCATCCGAGGGCTCGGCTCTGGATCACGGGCGGAGGTCACGACGATTACCTGATCCACATTGGCCGCGACGGGCTGGGAGCGCCGCGGACCCGCGCCGCTGCTGCCCTGCGCCGCACGACGGGCCAGCACCGACCGCCGCGGGCGGATCTCGGCGATCGTGGATCCCTCGAGGACGACCACGTCACCGGGGACGACGCGATCCGAGTCCCGGTACTTCAGCTTGCCGCGGAGTGAGGCGATGATCTCGCCCGCGTCGGTATGAACGCGGTAGCCCCCGGCCGCGCGCGCCAGCACGACACCGCTGGTGGCGGTCACGGGTTGCTCCGCGCGACGCACCGGTCGAGATGGGCCTTTACTTGCTCCAACGTCAATGCGAGGACCGGCGCGAGCGCTTCGTCAGGCGTCGAACCGAACGCGAGGTAGTCGGTTTCCAGGTGGCCCACCGGTTTTTCCCCTTCGCCCCACCGGACGAACAGCAGCGCCGCGCCGTAGCGGCCCGCCACGGCCGCGTCGTCGGCAAAGGTGGCCACGGAGTAGGCCTGCCCGTCCGCCGCACCGAACGCCGGCGGACGCCCGTGCACTTGCTGATAACCCCCTAACGTCGTGTCGTCCATTCTTTGAGAATGTTCGCCGTGATGAATGCGATGTTGGCAGGGCGCTCGGCAAGACGGCGCATCAAATACGGATACCAGTGCGTCCCGAACGGAACGTACACGCGCATGTTGTAGCCTTCACGCCGCAGTCTATACTGCAGATCGCGCCGGACCCCGTACAGCATCTGGAACTCGAATCGCTCGGCCGAGATTCCTCGTTGTTTCGCAAATGCTTTCGCATGATCGATGATCTTCACATCGTGCGTCGCGACGCCCGGGTAGTCTCCTCGTTCGAGCAACCGCTCCATGCAGGCGATGTAGTTGGCGTCGACGTCGCTCTTCTTGGAAAATGCAACGTCCTCGGGCTCCTGGTACGCTCCCTTGCACAGTCGCACGCGCGCGCGCAGGGCGATCATGGCATCCACGTCGGCCGTGGTGCGCCGCAAGTAGGATTGGAGCACGACCCCGGCCGCGTTCCCGAACTCCGGATGGAGCACGTCCGTGAACAGCTGCAGCGTCCTGGCGGTATAGCTCGACTGCTCCATGTCGATGCGCACGAATGAATCGTACCGCTTCGCCTGGCCGATGATCGCCCGCATGTTGCTCACGCACAGCTGCTCGTCAATGTCGAGCCCCATCTGAGTGAGCTTGACGGAGACATTGGCGTTGGCCTTGGCGCTGTGAATGCGCGCGAGCAGATCGAGATAGGTGCGGCAGGCGCGCTGTGCTTCCTCGGCGTGCAGCACCGACTCGCCGAGCAGATCGAGAGAGGCGGACAGGTTACTCGCGTTCAGGTCGCGCACCGTCGACATCGCTTCGTCGATTGTCTCGCCGGCGACGAACCGCGAAGCGAGCTTGCGTGCGAGGCGATTCTTCCGAACGAACCTGAAGATGCGCGGTTGCTCGCTCAGCCAGAGAAATACGGCGCGCAGCATCAGGCGTAGAACTTGGTCCCGGCGCGAGCATGCTCCTGCAGGACTTCACACGGCGCGAACCGGGCGCCGTAGCGCTCGGCGAGCCGTTCCAGATCGGTGACGACGCGCTCGGCTCCCAGATCGTCCGCGTAGCGCAGCGGCCCGCCGCGGAACGGCGGAAAGCCGAATCCGAAGATCGCGCCGATGTCCCCATCGCGAGGACTCCGGACAATGGCCTCACCGAGGGCCCGGGCGGCTTCATTCACGATCGGGAGCACGAGCCGTTGGAGAATCTCCGCGGGACGCGGGCCACCGTTCGGATGGACACCGAGCAGACCGTACACGCTCTCGTCCACCCCGCGCTTCTTGCCGTCCTGGTAGATGTAGAAACCGCGGCCTGACTTGCGGCCCAAACGGCCTTCCTTCACCAGCACGGCGATTCCCGGACCAGGGGCCGGCTGGATGTGGTCCCCGTACGCCTCCTGCATGACGCCGGCGACCTTGAGCGCGACGTCGAGTCCCACCTCGTCGAGCAGCGTCACGGGTCCCACCGGGAAGCCGAAACGCACGGCCATGCTGTCGATATCCTCGATCGACGCCCCCTCCGCGAGGAGATGGCCGACTTCGTTGGGGTAGGGCGCGAGAATGCGATTGACCCAGAACCCAGGGCTGTCCTTCACCACGATCACCGTCTTGCCCATGCGCCGCCCGAACGCGACGGCGGTACTCACGGTTTGCGGCTCCGTGCGGGCGCCCGGGATCACTTCGAGGAGCGGCATCTTCGCGACGGGGGAGAAGAAGTGCATCCCGATGACGCGCTCGGGCGCGCGCGCGGCTTCGGCGATGCGCGTGATCGGAATCGTCGAGGTATTGGACGCGAACACTCCCGTGGGCGGGAGCATCGCTTCGACCTCGCGCAGCACTTGCTGTTTGACGCCGAGCTCCTCAAAGACCGCTTCGATCGTCAGCTCCGCACGGCCGAAACCAGCGTAGGTGTCGCCGCCGGACAGGAGCGCGACGAGCCGCGCGTATTCGAACTTCGTGACGCGCCGCCGCTTGAGCCGGTCATCGAGGATGGCGCGCGCCGCGAGCACGCCTTGCGCGACGCGGGCGAGGTCGGCGTCCTTCATCCGCACATCGACCTCCGCCTGGGCGACGGCGGTCCCGGCTATCCCTGCGCCCATGAAACCTGAGCCGATGATGCCGAGTCGCTGCACACCGATGGGCGGCGGCGCGTTCGGCACACCGGGATCCTTCTTGAGTTGATTCGTCGCGAAGAAAATCTGTACCAGCTTGCGGGAGACGTCCGTGACCGCCAGTTGGCCGAACAGCTGCGCTTCTCGTTTGAGTCCCTCTGCCACCCCGTGCCGCAGGCCGTACTCGACGGCTTCGAGCGCGGCGAGCGGAGCCGGATAGTTGCCGCCCGTGCGCTCCAGCACCTGCTTGCGCGCCATCCGGAACACGATCCGCCGGCCCAGGGGATTGCCGTCGAGCAGAAACCCCACGAATCCGCCCGGGCGCCTTCGCTTGGGGCGCCAGCCCTCCGCCAAACGCCGCGCTGCGGCAAGTGTGACGTCGGTAAGGATCGACGGTGGGACCAGCTCATCCACGATGCCGAGCCGGAACGCTTTAGCGGCGCGTTCGGTCTTGCCGGCGAGGATGATGTCGAGCGCGGCACGCAGGCCGATCAGCCGCGGCAAGCGTTGACAGCCACCCGCGGCGGGAAGGATGCCGAGCTGCACCTCGGGCAAGCCGATCTGTGTCCTCGGGTGGTCCGTCGCGACGCGATAGTGGCAGGCGAGGGCGAACTCGAGTCCACCGCCCACACAGGCGCCGTGGATGCCGACGGCGATCGGCTTTGGAAAGCGCGCCAGCTGCTCGAGCATTTCCTGACCGTCTGCCGACAAGCGTTCGGCTTCGGCGGCGGAGGTGAGCTTGACGAACTCTTCGATATCGGCGCCGGCGATGAAGTTCTCGGGCTTGCCGGAAAAAAAAGCGACGGCACGCACGTGCGCATCATCGGCCAACGCCGCGAAGCAGGCCAGGAATTCGTCTTTGACCGCGCGCGAAAGGACGTTGACCGGCTGACCCTTGAGGTCGAGCACGACGGTCGCGATGCCGTCCGCGACATCCCAGGTGACGGCGGGCGCGGTGCGCGTCGACGGAGGAGCGATGGTCGCCACTAGCGGCGTTCCAGCACGAGAGCGATGGCCTCCCCACCCTGTGCGCAGATCGATATCAGCCCAAACTGCACATCGCGGCGCTTCATCTCGTTGGCGAGAGTGGTGACGATCCGTCCGCCCGTGGCGCCGAAGGGATGGCCGATCGCAATCGACCCTCCCATGACGTTGATGATGTCCTCGTTGATCTCCCACCCTTTTGCCGCGAATCCCTGGAGATTCGACAGTACCTGCGACGCGAATGCCTCGTGCATCTCGATCAGGCCGAGCTCCTTCCACTGGATACCGGCGCGCTCCAATGCCCTGGGCACGGCCCAGATCGGCGCCTGCAGGAGCTGCCAACCGGGATCCACCGCCGCGACGGCGTGCGACCGCACGTAGGCGAGCGGCGAATACCCAAGAGCACGCGCCGCGTCGTCACTCATCAGCAGTACGGCTGAGGCGCCGTCGGTGAGAGGCGAGGAGTTCGCGGCGGTCACACTGCCGTAGCGGCGATCGAAGACGGGCTTGAGCTTCGCCATCTGCTCGAGCGACGTGTCGGTTCTGATGCCGTTGTCCTGCCGCACGATCTCCCCACCCGTCCGGGTGGGAAGCCAGGGCACGATCTCCGCCGTCAGGCGGCCGTCGGCCGTCCCTTGGGCGGCCAGCTTGTGGCTGCGCAGCGCCCAGCGGTCCTGCTCCTCGCGCGAGATGTGATTCTCTTTGGCCATTTTCTCGGCCGACTGGCCCATCGTCTCTCCGGTGGACGGCTCCGCGATCGCGGGCGAGACCGGGATCAGGTCGCGCGGGCGGATCTTGGCGAACGAGCGCAGCCGTGCCCCCAGCGACCGGGCCTTACTCGCCTCCACGAGAATGTCCGCGAGGCGGCGGGAGGCGAGGATCGGAATGTCGGAGAGCGATTCCACGCCGCCCGCCAACACGACGTCCGCGTTGCCGAGGGCGATTGCATCGGCCCCGTCTGCCACGGCTTGGCCGCCGGAGGCGCAGGCGCGGTTCAGTGAATAAGCGGGGATCTCTTTGGGGAACTGGGGGAGGAGGCTGACCTCGCGCGCAACATTCGGAACGAGCGGTGAGGCAACGACCTGCCCGAAAACCACGTCGTCCACCTCGGTGCCATCGAGATTGGTGCGCTCGAGCAGCTCGCGCGCGGCGTAGCGCGCGAGATCCACGGCACGTGCGTCCTTCAGCACGGTGCCGGCTTTGGCAAACGGCGTACGGACGCCGGCGATGACCGCCACGCGACGACCGTTGAGAGCGGGCATTAGATTCTTTCCCTCTTCCTGGGAGTCGAAACCTACCACCAGCCCCAAGTGGAGGGGAGTTGGAGCAAACGCGAGCCGCAGCCTGGGCGTCCATGGTCGAGACGTCCGTGGATGTGCTCATCATCGGCGGCGGCATAACGGGGGCGGGGATTGCGCGCGAAGCGGCACTGCGCGGGTTCCGCACGGCGCTCGTCGACAAGTCCGACTTCGGCGCGGGCACATCCTCGCATTCGTCGCGCCTGATCCACGGCGGCATCCGGTATCTCGAGCAGCGCGCGTTCCACCTGGTCTTCGAAGCAAGCCGTGAACGTCGAGTCCTGCTCAAGATCGCGCCGCATCTGGTGCGGCCCCTCGCATTCCTTTTTCCCGTCTATCGCGGCGGCCGGATTCCGGCGTGGAAGCTGCGCGCCGGCATGTGGCTTTACGATCTGCTGGCCATCTTCCGCAACGTGCACTGGCATCGCTGGCTCCGCGCCAAGAAGGTACGACGCGTCGAGCCCGCGCTGCGCGACCGCGGTCTCATCGGCGCGGCGTTGTACTGGGACGCACAGACCGACGACGCGCGCCTGGTCATTGCGACCGTGCGCAGCGCCATCCGTGCCGGCGCGCTCGCGGCCAACTACGTCGAGACGACCGCGCTGCTCAAGCCCGACGGACGCGTGCGCGGCGCCGTGGTGCGCGACGTATTGACGGGCGAAACCGCGACCATTCGCGCCAACGTCGTGGTGAACGCGACCGGTCCCTGGTCCGATCGCCTCCGGCAGCTCGACGATCCGCAGGCGCCGCCCATGCTCCGCCTCACGAAAGGTGCGCACGTGACCGTACCGCGCCGGCGACTGGGCAACGAGCACGCGGTGACGCTGCTCTCGCAGATCGATGGCCGGGTCATGTTCGTGCTGCCGTGGGGCGAGCTCTCGTACATCGGGACTACCGATACCGATGCGGACGCAACTCCCGATGCTCTGCGGGTGACGGCGGTGGACGTCACGTACCTGCTGCGCTCGGCGAACGCCGCGTTTCCGGACGCTCACCTCGCCTCGAACGACGTCGTCTCCGCGTGGGCAGGGCTGCGTCCCTTGCTCCGCGAAGACCACGCAAATCCGTCACAGGTGTCGCGCGAGCATCGAGTGCTCGAAAGCCCGCATGGCCTGATCTCGATCGCCGGTGGGAAGCTGACGACGTACCGCGTGATGGCACGGGATGTCGTGGATCGCGTCGCCGCGCGTCTGCACGAGCTCGACGGCCGTCCGCTCGCGCCACGCGCGCCCACTGATCGGCAGCCACTGCCGGGAGGTGAGGCGGCTGAGCTCGAGGTGCTCGTCGAAGCGGCGCGGGCGCGCGGGGCGTCCGAGCCGACCGCGCGCCACCTGGTCGCGTATTACGGCAGCGAGGCGGCAGCGGTGCTCAATCTCGTGGACCGCGATCGACGGCTCGGCGAGCCGATCAGCGCGGGCCGTCCCGAGATTTGGGCCGAGATCACGTACGCCGTCGAGCGGGAGCTGGCGGTCCGCGTGCAGGACGTGCTGGTCCGCCGCCTGCATCTGTACTATGAGGTGCTCGATCAGGCTCGATCAGTTGTTGCCAGAGTTGCGGCGCAAATGAAACGGCTCCTCGGCTGGGACGACGTCCGAGAAGCCGAGGAGCTGCGGGACTACTTTCAGATTGTCGAGCGGGGCCGTATCAAGGCTTGACCTTCACGCGCGGCCGCACTCGCACGCGCACATCGTGATGGTCGTTGTCGTCGATCTGTCGCAGGGCCCACGTCGCCGCACGACGGACCGAGCCCACTTCGTCGCGCTGCGCCGCCGTCAGTCCGTCGACGGCCCGCGGGCTCTCGATTTCTCCCAACGCCCAGGCGGCGGTCGCGCGGACGTCCTCATCGCTGTCCTTCAGGGCTCCAACGAGCGGCTCCACCGCCTGCGCATCCTCGATTTCGCCGAGCGCCCAGGCGGTCAGGACGCGCACTTCCGGGTCGCTGTCTTTCAGTGCCGCCGAGAGCGCGGCGACCGCGCCGCCGTCCTCGATTTCTCCCAGGGCCCAGATCGCTGTCTTCCGCACCTCGGCCACGGGATCACGCATCAGCGTCTCGAGCGGGGTGATTCCCTGCGCGCTCTCGATCTCGCCCAGCGCCCACGCGGCCTGCTGTCGCACGCGGGCGTCGCGGTCCTTGCTCGCGGTGGCGAGCAGCGGGACTGCCGACGCGTCATCGATCTCTCCGAGTGCCCACACCGCCGTGAGGCGCACCTCCAGCGCGGGATCGTCGAGTGCCGCACTGAGCGCCCGGACGGCGCTCTTGTCTTCGATTTCACCCAGGGCCCACGCGGCCGTGCGCCGCACTTCGGGCGCACGATCGTCGAGCGCGCGGGTGAGCACGCCGACCGCCGTTTTCTCCTCGATTTCACCGAGCGCCCATGCCGCGGTCATTCGGACGACCGGACTCGCGTCGCCGCTGAGTGCATCGCTGAGTGGCCCGATCGCGCGCGTGTCCTCGCGCTCGCCGAGGCCTAGCGCACCCGTTTCGCGGAAGTCGGCGCGAGCGTCCTTGAGCATGCCGATGAAGAGGTTGTAGCTCTCCGAGCCGCCACGGTTTCCCAGCACCCGCGCCGCGATATTGCGCACGCACCGATTGTCGTCGCGAATCACCGCGCGAAAAGCGCGCAGCACCGCCGGGTCCATGTCGCGCGTGTTCTCGTGCGTGTCGACGTGAAAGCCACCCCCGCCGCCGCCCGGCATCGGCATTGGCGTGGGCATCGGCTGGGGCATCGGCATGCCCGGATCGGCAAATCGATGTCCCCAGAAACCGCCGTAGTTGGTGAGCGCCTCGCCGGCGAGCGCGCATACCGAAGAATCGCTGGCTTTGAGCTGATTGAGGACGCGCGTCACGGTAGCGGAATCGAGGGCGGGGCGGTTTTGGACAACGAGCAACAGGGAAACAAGGAGCGGCGCAATCATAGCAATCCTGGGTGGAGGATACGCCCGTTTGGATAGGCGCACCGCCCGAAAGGTTGCCGCCTTGGGAAATGCCGGTATTATCTCGCCCAGTGCGCCCCAGCAGGTCGGTCGTTCTTATTTGCGTCGTGTCTTTCGCCGGTTGCTCGAAGCCCGCTCCCCCGCGGGCCGCGGCCGCCCCAGACTCGATCATCCCGTCAGGTCCCTACGGCGACGCGGTCCGGCGAGGTCGCGCGCTGCTCACCGCAACGCGCGACAGCTTGCCACAGCACGTGGGCAACAAGCTGCGGTGCACGACCTGTCACCTCGACGAAGGGCGCCGCGAGACCGGCACGTGGGTCGGGGTGTTCGCGCGCTATCCGCAGTATCGGACGCGCAGCGGCGTCGTCGAGACGATCGAGTACCGCGTCAATGATTGCTTCCGCCGGAGCATGAATGGGACGGCGATCGATCCGGCCGGACCGGACATGCGCGACATCGTCGCCTATCTCGCGTTTCTGTCGCGCGGCGTGACGGTATCGCCGCCGGCCGCCGCAAGCGCGCGGCTCCAGAAGTGGGCGACCTTCACCGCCGACACCGCAGCCGGCGCGCGTGTATTCGCGGCAACCTGCGCCAAGTGCCACGGCCCAATGGGAGAGGGAACGGCGGGCGCGCCTCCGGTGTGGGGGCCCGAGTCCTACAACGTCGGAGCCGGTATGACGCGCGTTCGTACCGCCGCCGAGTTCATCAGTCGCAACATGCCGTTCGATGCGCCAGGCACGCTCAGCGACAGTCAGGCGTTCAACGTCGCGGCGTACATCAACGCGCGGCCGCGACCCGATTATCGCGGGAAGGAAAACGATTGGCCGAACGGTGATCCACCACCCGATGTCGCATATCCAACACGGTCACACCACTGAGGAGGCTTCGCATGTACAGGCGTGGGTTTCTTGGTCGTCTCGCCGCCACGGCGGCCGCTGGAGTCGCAGGGCTGACCCCGCTTCGCCTCGAGGCGCAGCCGACGCGCCACGAGCCGATCGTGGGAGGCGCAGATCCGTCGTTCGAGACCTGGCTCAACCGCATCAACGGAAAGCACAAGATGATTTTCGACGCACCTGAGCCGAACAGCGGGATGCCTGTGGTCTGGCCGCGCGTCTGGCTCAACGGCAACAACGAGAATTACGCCACGAAGGACGCCGATAACTCGGCGGTCATCGTGCTCCGCCATTCGGCGATTCCGATCGCGATGCAGGATGCGCTGTGGGCGAAGTACAAGCTCGGCGAGGTTTTCGGAATCAAAGAGGGCGACGCCCCGGCGGTGCGCAACATCTTTGCCA
>DASWEL010000341.1:0-8329 GCA_036394755.1 Gemmatimonadales bacterium
CGGCACGACCTTGTTGACGAGCCCGATCCGGTAGGCCTCCTGTGCGTCGATCATCTCGGCGGTCAGAATCAGCTGCATCGCGACCCCTTTCCCCACCAGCCGCGGCAGCCGTTGCGTGCCGCCGTAGCCGGGCGCGATTCCTAGCTTCACCTCCGGCTGCCCGAACTTCGCGTTTTCACTGGCGATGCGGATGTGGCACGCCATCGCGAGCTCACAGCCACCGCCCAGGGCGAATCCGTTGACGGCGGCGATCACCGGCTTGCCGCACGTCTCGAGTCGCCGGAGCACGACCTGCCCGCGCTGCGCGCGCGCCTTGCCGTCGAACGGCCCCTGCCGTGACAGATCGCCGATGTCGGCGCCGGCGACGAACGATTTCGGGCCCGCGCCGGTAAGGATGGCGCCCTTGATATCGACCTCGGTGGCGATGCGCTCGGCCGCATCACCGAGCTCCAACATCACTTGATCGTTCAACGCGTTGAGCTTGTCGGGACGATTCACTGTCACGAACGCGACACCATCCCGGATTTCGAAAAGGAGAGTCTGGTAGGTCATGGCGACATATCCTAAACCGGGGACATGCAAAAGCTAGGTGCCTAGTCTTTGCATGTCCTCGCAGTAGTTTCTGCGCAATGCCTATCCAGGCAATCTCATGGTCGCCCAGTGGCGCCGTTCGGATCATCGATCAGCGTGCCCTTCCAGAAGCGGAGATCACACGAGATCTGGAGA
Source organism: Gemmatimonadales bacterium (assembly GCA_036394755.1). Classification (GTDB taxonomy): domain Bacteria; phylum Gemmatimonadota; class Gemmatimonadetes; order Gemmatimonadales; family GWC2-71-9; genus 20CM-2-65-7. The sequence goes on from DASWEL010000341.1 coordinate 727, forward strand.
GCGCCGAGTCGGTGGCGGATGCGATCCGGCAGCTGCAGGTGCGCGGCGCGCCGTTGATCGGTATCGCCGCCGCGATGGGGCTCGTCGCCGCGTTGCGTGACCAGCGCACAGCTCCGCGTACCGATTTCCTGGCACGGGCCAAGGACCGTGCGGCGCTGCTCGGTGCGGCCCGCCCGACCGCGGTGAACTTGCGCTGGGCGCTCGATCGCATGGTACGCGTCGCGGAGAGCACGCCCGGCGAGGGCACCGATTTGTGGGAGCGGCTGCGCAGTGAGGCGACGGCCATTTGGGAAGAAGACCGCGCTATGTGCCGTAAGATTGGCGAGCATGGACTGAACATTCTTCCCGACGGTGCCAACGTCCTCACGCACTGTAATACGGGAGCGCTCGCGACCGGCGGCATCGGCACGGCGCTCGCGCCGATCTACCTGGCACACGAGCACGGACGGAACGTGCACGTCTATGTGGACGAAACACGGCCGCTGCTCCAGGGCTCGCGGCTCACGATGTGGGAGCTGCTGCACGCCGGGATCGCCTGTACGCTGATCACTGACGCGACGGCGGCCACGCTGATGCGGCAGGCCCGGATCGATGTCGTCCTCGTCGGCGCCGATCGAATCTGCGCGAACGGCGATTTCGCCAACAAAATCGGCACATATGGCCTGGCGGTCCTGGCGCGCCATCACGGCGTGCCGTTCTATTGTGCGGCGCCGTGGTCCACGGTGGACGCCACGCTGGCCGATGGCGATCTGATTCCAATCGAGCAGCGCCCGCCCGCCGAGGTGACGATGGTGGCGGGCCGGCCGATCGCACCGGATGGCACGACCGCGCTGAACCCGGCATTCGACGTGACGCCGGCGCGGTACGTGACGGGATTCGTCACCGATCGCGGGATCGTCCAACCGCCGTTCTCAGGAGGGGAGGGGGAGTCGCCATCATGACCGCTGTCCTCGCGCTCGATCAGGGAACTACCGGCTCGACCGCGCTCGTCTTGAGCGACGCAGGCCGTGTGCTCGGCCGCGGCTATCGTGAGTTCACTCAGCACTTTCCATCGCCCGGCGAGGTCGAGCATGACGCCGAGGAGATCCTGCGCGTGACGGTGGACGCGGCGCGGGAAGCAATCCGCCAGGCCCGCGTGACGCCCGACGCGATCGGTATCACGAACCAGCGGGAGACGGTGTGCGCGTGGGAGCGCGAGAGCGGCCGCCCCGTTCATCGCGCCATCGTCTGGCAGGATCGCCGCACCGCGGCGCGTTGTGCGCAGCTCGAGAAGCAGAAGAAAGGCGCGCTAGTGAAGTCGCGCACCGGCCTCGTGCTCGATCCGTATTTCTCCGCGACCAAGATCGAGTGGCTGCTCGAGCACGTGAAAGGACTGCCGCGACGTGCGGCCAACGGAGACGTCGTCTTCGGCACTATCGACACGTGGCTGATCAACCGGCTTACGAATGGCAAGACGTTCGCGACCGATCACACCAATGCGTCGCGCACCATGCTGTACGACATCCAAGAGCGCGCGTGGGATCGCGACTTGATGAAACTGTTCGGAGTCCCGCGCGACGCCCTGTCGGACGTGCGGAATTCGAGCGGCGACTTCGGGACGGCCGCTGCGGAGCATTTCGGTGCCGAGCTGCCGATCAGCGGGGTGGCGGGCGACCAGCAGGCCGCGCTGTTCGGTCAGGGCTGCTGGAAGCCGGGGCAGGCGAAGAACACGTACGGCACCGGCGCGTTCTTGCTGCTCAACACCGGGAAGCGCCGCGCCATCTCCAAGCGCGGGTTGCTCACGACGCTGGCCTGCGGTCCGCGCGGCGAGCCGGTGTACGCGCTCGAGGGCAGCGTCTTCATCGCCGGCGCGGCGATGCAGTGGCTGCGCGACGGGCTGGGCATCATCAAGCAGGCCGCGGAATCCGATGCGATGGCGCGCAGCATCGACGATACCGGCGGTGTGTACTTCGTTCCCGCATTCGTCGGGTTGGGTGCGCCGCACTGGGAGCCCAACGCCCGCGGCACGATCGTCGGTCTCACCCGCGGCAGTAGCCGCGCGCATCTCGTGCGCGCCGCGCTCGAGGCGATGGCGTTCAGCACCAAGGACGTCCTCGATGCCATGACGGCCGACGCAAAGCTCAAACTGTCGAGCCTCCTGGTCGACGGCGGCGCGGCGGCCAACGATTGGCTCATGCAATTCCAGGCCGACGTGCTTGGTGTGAGCGTCGCACGGCCCGATCTCGTCGAGACGACCGCGCTCGGCGCCGCGGGGCTCGCCGGTCTCGGCGCCGGGCTGTGGAAATCGGCTGACGATTTCCTCGCGGGCCGTGTGTTCACGAAGTTCGCGCCGGGGCCGGGGCGACGGGCCGTGCAGGCGCGCGCCGCCGAATGGCACCGCGCCGTGGAGACCGCGTTGCACTGGGCTGGATGAAGCCCAAACGGCGGCACGACGTTCGGCATCTTACCTGGAGCAGCGTGGTGGGCGTTACAACGTGCCGGAACCGGGATGGTATAATTCACCCATGAAGGCAGGGACCAAGTTCGCGCTGGGGGCGGTGCTGATCGTCGGCTCGGTCGGGTACTTGATGGCGTCCGGGATCCGGCAGACGGGACAGTATTTCCTCACACCCAGCGAGCTGGCGCAGCGCGTCTCGGCCGATCCCTCGTTCTACGATCTCGGCCTGAAGGTCGGCGCGCGCGTCGTGCCCGGCACCGTCTCCAAAGAGATCGCGACGCAGACGCTGCGTTTCCACATCACCGACGGGACGGTCAACTATCCCGTCATTTTCAAGGGCCTGCCACCCGACACGTTCACCGACTCGGTCGAGGTCGTCGTCGAAGGACGACTTCAAAAAGACGGTGTGATTTACGCGACCAACGTCCTCGCCAAGTGCGGGTCGCGCTACGAAGCAGTCCCCAAAGCATAAATGAGTCTGCTCGGCAACCTCTCCCTCTGGCTCGCCTTCCTGGTCGGCCTGTGGGGAGCGATCACGGGCTTCGTCGGCGGCGCGCAATCGCGGCACGACCTGCAACAGAGCGCGCGCAACGCGACGTTCGCACTGCTCGGCGCGCTGGTCGTAGCGGTCATCTCGCTCGAAATCGCCATTTTCCGCCACGACTTCAGTCTCGAGTACGTGGCGGCGTACACCAGCCGCAATCTGCCCACGTTTTACCTCTGGTCGGCGCTGTATGCGGGACAAAAGGGAAGTCTGTTGTTCTGGGCGACCGTGTTGAGCCTGTTCGCAGTGCTGGCGCAGGTGCTCACGAGCCGGCGCCATCGCGCGTACCTGCCGTATGTCGCGGCGGTGACGTGTACGGTGGCGACTTTCTTCATTGCCGTGATGCTCTTCGCCGACGCGAACCCGTTCCAGCGGCTCGGCTTCACGCCGATCGACGGGCGTGGCATGAACCCGCAGCTGCAGAATCCGGGGATGGTTTTCCATCCGCCGATGCTCTACCTGGGCTACATCTCGATCACGATTCCGTTCGCGTTCGCGATCGCCGCGCTGCTGACCAGGAAGCTCGACAGCGACTGGCTCGTCGCCGTGCGCAAATGGACGCTCGTGTCGTGGCTGTTCCTGAGTATTGGACTGATCCTCGGGATGTGGTGGGCCTACGTCGAGCTGGGGTGGGGCGGCTATTGGGCGTGGGATCCGGTGGAGAACGCCGCGCTGTTGCCGTGGCTGGTGATGACGGCCTTCCTGCATTCGGTCATGATCCAGGAAAAGCGGGGCATGCTGAAGAAGTGGAATCTCGCACTGATTCTGGGCGCATGGCTGCTCTCGATTTTCGGCACGTTTATCACGCGCTCGGGCGTGATCTCGAGCGTGCATTCGTTCACGCAGTCGAGCGTCGGCTACTTCTTCCTCGGTTTCCTCCTCGTGGCCGCAATCGCCAGTGCGATGCTGTACGTGAACCGGCTGCCGCTGCTCGAGGCCGAAGCCACGCTCGAGTCGATGGTGAGCCGTGAGGCCAGCTTTCTCTTCAACAATCTGTTGCTCATCGGCATCGCCTTCTCCGTGCTGTGGGGCACGCTGTTTCCGATTCTCTCCGAGGCGATCAAGGGCACCAAGGTCACGGTCGGCCCGCCCTTCTTCAATCAGGTCAACGTGCCCCTCGGTCTCGCGCTGCTCGCGATGACCGGGATCGGCCCGTTGATCGCGTGGCGCCGCGCATCGCTGCCCAACCTGCGGCGCCAATTTGCCGTGCCGCTGACGAGCTGCGGATTCGTGCTGCTCATTCTGTTGGTAGCGGGTATGCGGGACATCGGCGCGCTGATCGCCTTCAGTATTGGGGGGTTCGTGCTGGCGACGATCGTCCAGGAATTCGCGCGCGGGGCGCGGGCCCGGCACCGCCAGTACGGGGAGCCCGTCATCGTGGGGCTCTTCCAGCTGCTCTCCCGCAACCGCCGGCGCTACGGCGGCTACATCGTCCACGTCGCGATCGTCCTCCTGTTCGTCGCGTTTGCCGGGATGGCCTTCAAGACGGAGACGCAGGCCACGCTGCGGCCGGGCGAAACGGCGTCGCTCAAGGGACCCGATGGGCATGTGTACTCGTTCACGCACCTGGGCGTCTCGCAGTACAACACCATGAATCGTCAGGTCACGGCCGTGCTCCTGGACGTCGGTCGAGACGGCAAACCTATCGGCCGGATGCGTACCGAAAAGCGCCAGCATGTCGACGCCCTCGGGAATCCCACGTTCGAACCCTCGACGGAAGTCGGGATCATGAGCGGGCTGCGCGTGGATCTGTACGTGGTGCTCGCCGGTCTGGTGAATGGAACGGAGCAGGCGGTCTTCCGCTTCACGATCAACCCGCTCGTTTGGTGGGTTTGGTTCGGCGGCTTCGTGCTCGTGATTGGAGGCCTGATCGTCCTCTGGCCAGGCGCTAGTCCGCCTCCGGGAACCGGTCCGCGTCCGCCGCGCATGCAGGCCGGATACGCCGTGAAGCTGGAGGCCGAACGGTGAGCGATCATGTGAGCCGGAGAGGGTTTTTCGCGCTTGCCGCAGCCGCCGCCGGCGCCGTCATTCAGGACACGGTGCAGGCGGGGCGCGTCTACGATCCCCGGCGGGCGGGCCGCTCCAGAGACCCCATCACCGCTCTCGACACTGACGCCGGCATCCAGGCGACCGAAAAGAAGCTCCGGTGCACCTGCGGCTGCGGGCTCGACATCTACACGTGTCGCACGACCGACTTCACCTGCACGTACAGCCCGGCGCTGCACAAGGACGTCCTCCGGCTCGCGGGGCAGGGCAAGACGGCGCAACAGATCATCGACGAGTTCGTGAAGCAGTACGGTGAGGTCGCGCTGATGGCGCCGCCCAAAGAGGGTTTCAATCTCGCCGGCTACTTGCTTCCCGGTTTCGCGATTATTGTCGCCGGCTTCTTCCTGGTGCGGACGCTGCGCCGCTGGACGCGTGACGCGGAAGCCGCTGCCCCCGCGGGGCCGACACTACCGCCGACCGCGACTCCCGCGGAGCTCGAACGCCTCCGCCGCGAACTCGACCGGCTCGATGCTTGAGCTGAGTCTCGGAATCCTGCTGGCCGCCGTAGCGACCTACTTCGTCCTCTTGCCGATTCTCCGGCCGTCAGTCGAATTGGCGAGCGGGGATGCGGGCAGCGATGAGGGCGAGGACCCGGCCGACGACATGAGCCCGCAGACGGTGGCGCTGCGCGCGTTGAAAGAGATCGAGTTCGACCGCGCCACTGGTAAGCTATCCGACACGGATTACGAGCAGCTGAAGGCCAAGTACACCCAGGAAGCGTTGGCGGCGATGCGGGGCGAAGCGGAAAACGTGACACGGGAAACGGGACACGTAACTGCAGGTGCCACCACGTTTCCCGTTTCCCGTGTCTCGTGTCCCGAGCATGGTGCTCGCCCGGAGGTGGGACCCAGCTTCTGCTCCGATTGTGGCAGGCGGTTAGGAAGCGCACCGGGGTATTGCAGTCGTTGCGGTACCGTATTGGAAAGTGACGCCCGCTACTGCAATCGCTGTGGATCCCGCGTCGCCGCCTGACTATTGCGTTTTCCCCTCCCGTTTCCTATCAGTCTGCATCCCTGAACTCTGGAGCGCGTCGTGAACCGATGGGTCTCGCGATTGTTGGTCGTGCTGCTGCTCGTAGCGGTGACGGCTTCGACGGCGGATGCGCAGCGGCGGCGCCGGCGCGCGATCGCGACGCAGTCCGGTCCCAGCTACGGCGCACATGTCGGCTACAACTTCGACGGCGACGATCTGCTCCTCGGCGCCCAGCTCTCCTGGCCACTCACGCCCGATCTCGCGCTCTATCCCACGTTCGACTACTACTTCGTGAGCGGCGGATCGCTGTGGGCGCTGAATTTCGATCTGAAATACCGGCCGCCCACCCGCTACGGCGCGTGGTACGTCGGCGGCGGATTGAACTGGTCCCACTCGAGTTCCGGCGGCGTCAGCGGGAGCGACACCAATCTGAACCTGCTCACCGGACTCGAGGGACGCCGCGGGCGCACGCGGCCCTACATCGAGGGCAAATTCATCCTCGGCAGCGGCAGCTCGTTTCAGATTGTCGGCGGAGTGAGCTGGCGCTAGGCTAGAACTCGAACGTCTCCATCTTTCGGAGCGCCATCCGCAGCGGAATGATCGTGGCCGCCGTGCACAGCGCGGCGGCCATGACAAACCAACCCAACATCTCCGGTGTGATCCCGATCGCCTGACCTTCCCAGGCGGAGCGCACGTACGTGTACACGGCGCGCGAGAGCGTCCCGAGCACCGCCGCGAGCAAGGCGATCGTCGCCATCATGAAGACGAGACCACCGAAGGACGTCGGAATTTGCGCGGCGTTCTCGGTCTCGAACTGCGGATAGAGCGTCCCGAACGTCAGTGCCATCGCGGAGATCGCGAGCGTCAGTCCCGCCATCGTGGCGAGACTCAGAATCATCATGAACGGCGTGACTTCGAGCAGCGCGTTGGTCAGGCCGGTGAGAATCAGGCCGAAGAAAAGCAGCGGCAGCGTCCCCACCCAGTACTTGGACCACAGCAAGGCCCGCAGGTCGAGCGGCGATGAGCGGAGCAGCCACATCTGCCTGCCTTCGAGCGAAACGGCTGGGAAGATAAACCGCGCCGCGATCGATGCCAGGACGAAGCCCGCGAGGCCGAGGTTCAGGAACGACACGAGATTGACGTAGAAAAAGCCGACCGGCTCTCCGCGATGCAGCGGCAGCGCCTGCATGTTGAAGAGATAGACGACGACGAGCACGGCAAGGAGGATCAGCTGGCTCCACTGTGTCGTGTCGCGGAAGAAGAGCTTGATGTCCTTGAGCACGAACTCGCGCTTCGCGACGGGCAGCCAGCCGAGCATCGATCCCACCGTCCAGCGCCAGAACCCGCCGCGAATGAAGCGCTCCGCACCCTCCTGCGCCTTGGTGAACCCCTGCGCGTACAGCGCGCGATGCAGCACGGCGCCGAGCGTGACGAATGCGGCGGCGGTCGTCCAGAGCAGCAGAAGCGGGAGCGGATCCAGCTCATGCCGCAGGAATCCCATGATCGCCTGCGCGGCCCATTCACTCGGCAGAAATGGCGACGTGGGCCCGCGGAGCAGGATCACGAAATCGAGCAGGTTGCGGAATCCTTCGGGGCGGGCCAGC
>DASWEL010000342.1:0-2209 GCA_036394755.1 Gemmatimonadales bacterium
CGGCCGCGCTGACAGGACGCGACGAGTCGCTCGAGGTCGACGGCGCCTTCACCGGGGATGTATCCGGCCGTACGCGGCACCGGGCGCGGCTCGGGCGCTTCGATGCGCGCTCCCGAATGTCGCGCAAGCCGCCGAAGCAGCGCTCCCAAGTTCTCTTCTCCGCCTTCGCGGAAAAAGCGCAACAGCGTGTTGAGTTCATGAGTCGGCAACGTGGAGGCTTCGACCAGGCGAGGATCGTCGCGATCCTCGCCCGGCAGAACCGCAAGTGCGATGGGGCTTTCGCGCGCAAGCGACGACAGCCGCTCGACGCCGTAACGCCACCAGTCGAGTCCGCCAAGCAGGCGGACCACGACGACCTTCGCGCGCCTTCCCACGGTGTCGAGCCAAAGATCGACCGAGAGTGGATGGCGCAGATCCCGCAGGTTTGCGAGCCGAACCGTGGGAAGCACATCGCGCTGCGCTGCCCAGGCAGCCGCAAGGCCGGACAGATCGCTGTCGGCGAAAGACAAAATGACGATGTCACCGGGTGACTGGCGCAGATCGACCGCTTCGACCAGGTCGTCGATGGAAGCCGAAGTGGACGCCAGCAGATGCATCCTTCACCCTAGCAGCGTTCGCGCTACACCGTCGCGATCGAGCCCCCGCAAACCGATGACGACGAGCTGACCTTGCCGTTCCTCCGCGGCGGTCCAGGCGCGATCGTAGTGGTGGCTGACACGCGGACCGACGGCCTGTACGAGCAGGCGCATCGGCTTGCCGGCGACAGCGGCAAATCCCTTCACGCGCAGAACGCTCGCATCCGCCGCCGCAGCCGCGATGCGAGCCGCGAGGCGCGCGGGATCGGAAATCTCCGGCAGCGGCAGGACGAAGCTTTCAAAATCGTCGTGATCGTGCTCCAGCTCCGCGTCATGGCGTGTGCGGCGATTGGCGATGTCGTCTTCCGTTCCGATGCCCAGCCCGAGCAATGCCGCCGGATCCACTTTGCCGTTGGCCACCGGCACAATCTTCACGGCGCGCGGCAACGCCCGCACGATCGCGGCGATTGCTTTCTCGGTGCCTGGGGGATCCAACAGGTCGCGCTTGTTGAGCACCACGAGATCGGCGCAGGCAATCTGATCGTCGAACACCTCCTCGATTGGATCGTCATGATCCAGCGCGGTGTCGGCTTCACGCTGGCGCGCGAGCGCATCAGGGTCGGCGGCGAGGCGGCCCTCGGCCAGCGCGGCGCCGTCGACCACGGCGACGACGCCGTCGACCGTGACCCGGCTCTTGATCGCCGGCCAGTGAAACGCCTGGACCAGCGGCTTCGGCAACGCCAGGCCGGACGTCTCGATCACGATATGCTCGACCACGGGTTTTCGCGCCAGGATCGTGTCCAACGCAGGTACGAAGTCGTCCGCAACCGTGCAGCAGAGGCAGCCGTTGGCCAGTTCGACGATGTTCTCTTGCGGACACGCCTCATCGCCGCAACCCTTGAGAATTTCGCCGTCGATGCCGACGTCGCCGAACTCGTTGACGATCACGGCCAATCGCCGCCCGTTCGCATGGGCCAGGACGTGCCGGATCAGCGTCGTCTTCCCGGCCCCGAGGAAACCGGTCACGATGGTGCACGGCACGCGCGCGGACGAAGTGCTCATTCGAGTTCCTCGAAGTTGACAGGCGGCACGCGGGCGATGAGCCCGCGCTTGAGCGGTTGCGGCCTTCCCCGCCATGGCATGATGCCGTCAGTCGCGCACGCCAGCAGGCGTGCGCCGTCGACGAGTGCCGGCCCGCAAGCGACATCGAGGCCGCCGAACACGTAGGTCCAGCAGCCATTGCAGCGCACGACGGCGCTCAAACCGCGCGTGCAATTCGCCAAGCAGCGGACTGGTTTGATCACGACGCCGCTGCCTTCGGCAGCTTTCGCCGTCGCCGCGGCCAAGATTGCACCGGGGGGCGGTTCGCTCTCCGATCCGCCGGGATGTCGGCAGGTTATGCACACGTAGACGGTCGCAGCGTCGGTGGATACTGCGGGATCGGTCACGCTTTGCTGCCGGACAGAGGTCACCCGTGTCGCTCCGCAGGGGCGATCGCCCCGACGCGGGTGCTGATGCGGTTCGACCGGCCCCGAGGCACCCCGCCCGGACCACGACCGAATCAACGGCAGGTCTCCTGGCTCGCGGGTCGCCGCCCGTCACCGCCTTCCCGGGTTGTCCCAGTGGCAATGTGG
>DASWEL010000343.1:0-6951 GCA_036394755.1 Gemmatimonadales bacterium
GCCTGCTCGCCCGCGGCAAAGTCCCGATCGAGGAAGCTCGACCCGAAGTTCACGCACACCGCGCCGCCGTTCCGGGCGACGGCCTTCAGCATCGCGTCCGTCATGTTCCGCGGCACGTTCGCCAGCTCGCGCGCCGAGGAGTGCGAGGCGATGACGGGCTTTCGGGCGTAGCGGATCGCGTCCCAGAAGAGCGGATCGGAGACGTGCGAGACTTCGACCATCATGCCGAGACGCTCCATCTCGTCGATGATCCGCCGGCCGACGTCGGTGAGCCCGCGCCCGTCGCTGTCGTCGCCCGAGGAGCCGCCGATCGGGCTCGCGACCGACCACGTGAGCGTGAGATACCGGGCGCCCTGCTCGAGCATCTCGGCCTCGTCTCCGGGCAGCAGGGCGTGGGCGCCTTCCACGCCGAAAAGCGCGGAGATCCGCCCGCGCTTCGCGTTGGCGCGGACGTCGGCGGCGGTCCGCGCCCACGCGATCGTCCCCGAGTTGGCCCGGATCATCGCGTGAACGGCGTCGAACTGCCGCAACGCCTCGACGTAGTAGCCCTCGGGCTTCGTGCGCCAGGGGCCGACGAAGATCGAGAAGAACTGGGCGTCGAGCCCGCCCGCGCGCATCTTCGGCAGGTCGAGCTGCATGTCGGCCTGCGGCTTCGCGAAGTCGACGCCGTCGTACGTGATGCGCTGCGTGCAGTCGGAGTGCGTGTCGACGACGATCGCGTGGCGATGCAGGTCGCGGTGGGAGAGCGCGGTCGCGGAGCGCGATGGGCAACCAGCGGCGACCAGCACGGTGCCGCACACGACGGCGACCCGGAGGCCCGTCACAGGTAGCTCAGCCAGGGATCGTGCCGTCGCTGCTTCACGCCCGCGAACCACCGGCACGGAAGATAGAGTGACGAGACGACCACGAGCCACACCACGTACACGAGCGGAAGACCGAAACCGTAGTCCTTGGGGAACGCGAAGGCCACCGTGAAGAGCGCTCCGACGTCGGGGTGCGCGAGGTACGCGGCCCCGATCGCGAGCGCGTGGATCAGGTAGATGTGCAGCACGTAGTAGAAGAGCGGAACTCGCCCGTAGACGGTGAGCACGCGCACCGCCGGGCCTGTGAGCCGCTCGAGCGCCGGCAATGCGGCAATGGCAGGCCCGAGCGTCATCAGGAGGTAGAGCAACGACGGGGGATACTTCGTGACGTTGAGGAACGACAGCGCGGTGAATACCGGGCTCGTCTGGACGGCCCACGGGCTCGGATCGCCGTAGCGGTTCACGTAGCGGAGGAAGACGAACCCGGCGGTCATCGCGACGCCGAGCGTGGAGAGCTGGCGCCGCCTCGCGGCCGGTGCGCGAAGGAGGATCGCCCCGAGACCGTATCCTGCGGCCATGACACCCACCCACGGAACGAGCGGGTAGATCACCGGCGGCCTCGGGACGTGGAGCACGCACCAGAGCCATGCGAACGCGCCGAATCGTTCGGGCGCGACGCCGTCGAGCAGGTTGTGGCCCGCGATGAGGACGATCCCGCCGGCGGCGACCGCCGCGGTGGGTAGGAACACCAGCGCGGAGAGGATGACCATCGAGGCGCCGATCGCCCAGATCACCTGGAGCACGAACATCGAATAGTCGAGGTTGAAGAACCACCCGAACCGGACGACGGTGAGCTCGAGGAAGATCAACCAGACGCCGCGGGTGAGGAGGAACCACGACAGCGCGGTCGTCGTTCGACCCCGCGCGGCCCACAGGAACGCGCTCGTCCCGGCGAGCAGGACGAACACGGGAGCGCAGAAGTGCGTGATCCAGCGGGTGAGGAAGAGCGCGACCGTGGTGTGCTGGAGGTCGGTGGCACCGACGTGTGTGTCGCCGAAGAAGTCTCGCACGTGGTCGAGGGCCATGACGACCATCACGAGGCCGCGCAGCACGTCGACGGAAGCGAGCCGGGGTTGGGTGTCCGTGCCCGGGGTCGCCTCGATGACGATCGCCCGGTGGCGTTCGCCCACCGCCATCATGGCGTCCGGATAACCGCGCGTGGAAGCTGTGTCGAGACGACGCGTCGAGGAACGTACGCGACCTCCCAGCTTCACGACCGGTCCCGGGCGGGACGGCATGTCGGGCTGTCTCGCGGGCGCAGGAGCCGCCGGGTGGCGGCAACCTCCGGATGTGCTTCACTGACGGGGCGCCCGGGGGCGGACGCACGAGGACCAGACGCATGGCACGAGCCGATGAACCCGACGTCGTCGACAGCGCCGCCGCGCGGCTCCTGACCCGGTTCACCGAGCAGACGGCGATCCGGCGGCATTACGCGGCGCTTCTGTCACAGTCGGCCGCGGCGCGAGTCTAATGAAATATAAGGAGGATACTACGATGAGCGTGAATGAAATTCAGGCCCTGGGGCAAACATTCGCCGACGCCTTCGACCAGCGCGATATCAAGACCGTCATCGACATGCTCTCAGATGACGTGGAGGTGATTGACACCGTTCCCTATCGGTTCGACGGCGAGCCTCTATTTGCCAAGTTTCTCACCGAGGCTTTCGAGGGCATCGCCTCGGCAAGCTTCGGCTTTCGGCAGCCATCCTGCCGCGTGTACAACGACATTGTCGGGATCGTGAATGCGTACGACATGTTTACGGCCGTCACCAAGGACGGCAAGCCGATGGCGATCCATGGCCGAAGTACCTTGGTCTTCGTCAAGCAGGGCACGCAATGGAAGATCGTGAGCGCCCACTTCTCGCACTTGCCTCATACGCCCTGAAAGGGCGGACGAGAGGATGCGAACCGCAAGAGGTCTGTGATGAGCATCAATAACCCTTTGGCCGATAACGCACCCGCCGATCGCGAGGATCAAGCCCTCGTGATGAGCGCTCGCTCGGGCGATCGCCGGGCACTCGAGGAGCTCATCGAGCGCCATCAAAGATGGATCTACAACATCGCTCTCCGCATGCTCTACCATCCGCAGGACGCAGAGGACGCAACGCAGGAGATTCTCGTCAAAGTGCTGACTCGGCTCTCTTCGTTCGACGGTCGAAGCGGCTTCCGCACCTGGCTCTACCGAGTCGTCTTCAATCACTTGCTCAACATGAAGCGGGGACGAGAGGAGCTGAAGGTAACGACCTTTTCAGCCTACGGCGATGCGCTGGACAACACGCCTGACCTTGAGCTGCCGGATCCGAAAGGTGCATCGCCTGAGACGAGTCTGCTGGTGACTGAAGCTATGCTCGCCTGCACCTCGGGTATGCTGCTTTGCCTCGATCGCGAGCAGCGTTTGACCTACATCCTGGGCGCGATCTTTGGCGTGAGCGACGCCGTCGGTGCCGAGGTGATGGAAATAACCACGGCGAATTTTCGTCAACGGCTGGCCCGCGCGCGTCGAGACTTACGCAACTTCATGAATGACAAGTGCGGATTGGTAAACAGATCGAACCCGTGCCGATGTGCCAAGAAGACCCGCGGCTTCATCCAGGAGGGCCATGTCGATCCAAACAACCTTCTGTTCGCCCGAGGCCGGATGAGCGAAGTCCGCGAGGTCGCACCGAAAGTGTTTGAGACGATCAAGACCCTGGATGACGAGTGCGCGGAGATTTACCGGGGCCATGCCTTCTACAACGCCCCCGACCTGAGAAAGGTGCTTAGGCGGTGGATCGAGGGGTCTATCCAATAGTCGCCCGAAAGGCCCTTCGAGATCTCAGCCAAGGCTGTCTCTGATTGGAGAACCGACTATGACAAACAGCTACCCCTTTTCTGTATCTGGCGAAGAGTTCAAGGATAAACGCGTTCTCGTGACAGGCGGCACGAAGGGAGTGGGAGAAGCGATCGTACGCCGTTTTCAACTCAGCGGCGCCCTTGTCGCCACGACCGCGCGCGCTCCGTCACTCCGCGGCCAGGCTGCCAATCTCTTTGTACAGGCGGACCTCGCAACTGTCGGCGGGGTAAACTCGGTCGCCGAGCGTATTCGGCAGGATTGGGGCGGGCTCGACGTCCTTGTCAATAACGTGGGCGGAACCGATACCAAGCCCGGCGGGTTCGAAGTGCTCAGGGACGAAGATTGGCAAGAGATGCTGGAGCTCAACCTGATGGCGGCCGTCCGACTCGACCGCGCCTTCATTCCCGGCATGATCGAACGCAGATCGGGAGTGGTTCTCCACATCTCCTCGATCGCGCACCGTCTGCCGTTCTCAAATTCGCCGTTGGCCTATGCAGCAGCCAAGGGAGCTCTAAGCACCTACAGTAAAGGCCTCGCAAGGGGCGTGGCCAAAGACGGCGTGCGCGTTACGATGATCTCACCTGGTTTCATCGAAACCTCAGGCGCTCATGGAATGATCATGGACATCTCAAAGGGTAGCGGTGTCAGCGAGGAGGCCGCCCGCCAAAAGATCATGGACATGCTGGGCGGCATCCCCGTGGGGCGGCCGGGCGCCCCCGAGGACGTTGCGGAGTTGGTATGTTTCCTCGCTTCAGATCGGGCAGGATTCGTCATCGGCGCGGATTACGTTCTTGACGGCGGCACGATGCCCACCTATTGAGGCTACCTTGAGCTGACCAGAGATTGCGCTGTTCGCTAAGTCGGCGAACTTAGATGTGCTTGAGGGTTTCGCTTTACAAGCTGCGCTCGCGCGGTACTCCGCCGCGCTGTCGATTTCGTCCTGGCAATTCTCGAGGTAGCGCCGACTGTCCTCAGGCGATGCCATCAGGCCGCCACCCCATAGGCGCCCGCCTCATGTTCAAGGCGTGCTGGGAGCGTGCAGGCTTGTGAGTTGATCCAGACCCGACTTGGAAGCGGGCGCGTTGCTCTTCTCCGCGACGTTTCCGACCGGCACGCTTACGTTGGCCTCTGGGTGGTGGGTTGCTGCGTACCGATTGTGCCTCGGCGGGCCCACGACACCGCTGCCCGCGCCGCGAGTCAAGTTGGGCGGGTCCCGTCTCGGGCGCGCGAGGGCCCGCCGCGCGCCCCCGTCGCTCGGCGACCAGCACGACGAGGACCGCGGCGCCGCTGACGCATCTCAGAGGGTCGAAACGGAGGGAAATCGCGAATATCCGGGGCAGCAAGACCGTATTGCCGTAGCGTCAGATGGGTGGTGAGGACGGGATGGCTCCAACCCAAGGTCCGATAAGACGCTCTTCCGTCAACTCCGCGGTTTGAAGTGCCTACGCTCCTCTAGCAGTACTGCATCTCGGCGAAGCGGCCGCGGAGCCGATTGATCGCTTCCTTGACGGTCTTGCCGCGGATGGCGTCGGCCATGAGACCGGCGAGCTCGCCCATCTCCGTCTCTCGCATGCCGAAGCGGGTCATCTCCTGGACGCCGATGCGAAGCCCGGAAGGCTGACGGGGGTCCTGGTCGCCGGGAAGCATGTTGTAGTTGACGATGACGTCCTGCGCCTCGAGCCGTCGCGCAACCTCGACGCCGCCGCCGAACTTGGCGACGTCGACGGCGATCTGATGGCTTTCCGTGAAACCGAAATCGCGAGCCTCGACCGGCACGCCCTGATCGGTGAGCGCACGGCCGAGCGCCTTGGCGTTCTTCACCGTTTGTGCGGTGTAGTCCCGGCCGTGAGTCTTCATCTCGCGGGCCGCCACCACCAGACCAGCCAGGGTGTGGAGGTGGTGGTTGCTCGACGAGCCCGGGAAGACGCCGCGGTCCGCCGGACCCCAGTAGATCTCGGCCTCCGCGTCGTCGAGGTCGGCGAGGATCACGCCTCGCTGAGGGCCGGGCAACGTCTTGTGCGTGCTGCCGGTCAGGTACGTCGCGCCCTCGCGGAGCGGATCCTGGAACTGTCCGCCGGCGATGAGACCGAGGACGTGCGCGCCGTCGAAGAGGATCGGCACCTTGAGCGCGCGACACGCCGGCGCCAGCTCGGCGAGAGGCTCCGGAAATAGGAAGAGGCTCTTCCCGAGGACCACGAGCTGCGGCTTCACGCGCTCGATCAGCGCGACGGCCCCCCTGGCGTCCATGTGATACTTGTCGGCAGCCAGCGGAAAGAATTGGAGGCGCACCGAGTTATCGCGCCCGGCGGTCAGCGTTTGACCGCGTACCTGGATGCGGCGCCCGAAGACGCCGACGAGATTGTGGCTGATGTGACCGCCGGCATCCGTCGAGTTGACGATGACGCTGTCGCCGCCTCGTAGCCAGCCAAGCGCGATCGCGGTGTTCGCGGCATTGCCGCTGATCGGGCGAACGTCGGCCTGGCGGCAACGGAAGAGATCGAGGACCTCGCGCTTGGCCTTCCGCTCGATCTCGTCGATGTAGCGTGTCCCCTGGTAGTAGCGGTTGACCTTGCCTTCCTCGTTCGGGTGACCCTCGGCGTACCGCGCCATGAAATCCGAGTTCTGGACGTCGCGGACGGCGCGGCTCTGCGCGTTTTCGCTGGCGATCAGGTTGATCGTCTCGCGCCCCCGCCAGGTTTCTTGCCTGCGAACCAGATCTTCGATGTCGCGGATGTCGACCGTCATGGAGCTCCCCCGTTGGGCGGCTTCTAGCAGCGCCGCTTTTGCGTTTCCACGCCGTCGTCTCCGCTGTCGCGCGTCAGGGGATCGCCTTCGCGTCCTTCAGCGCCGCGATCTTCTCCCAGTCGTAGCCGAGCTCGAGGAGGACCTCCTCGGTATGTTGGCCGAGCTCCGGCACCGGACCGCCGGGAGCCCAGCGCGTCGCCGAGAAGTCGACGGGGGAAGGCGCGTAGGCAACTCAAAGCACCGTCCGCCCGGGCGAGTCTCCCGCTGCCGCGGGCGTCCTAGCGTCAGATGGGTGGTGAGGACGGGATGGCTCCAACCCAAGGTCCGATAAGACGCTCTTCCGTCAACTCCGCGGTTTGAAGTGCCTACGCTCCTCACTTGCACGGAGACCCTGCCGGCGCCCTGAGCGTCTTCCGCGCAGGTCGGACGCCGGGCTTCACGCCGATCGCGCGCGCCGGCGTCGGCGGGCCCGCTGCCGCTCGGTCTGGCTCTTGTGGGCGTCGATGATCGC
>DASWEL010000344.1:0-2025 GCA_036394755.1 Gemmatimonadales bacterium
CGAGGATACTGGCTGATACTGGGCTATTTCTGACGCACCGCGCTAAGCTGCGCCAGTATCGACCAGTATCTAGAGCCGCATCGATCGGCGTCGTCAGAAGCGCCCAGTAGCCCCAGGCGCCGACGAGCAGACAGACGGTGACCACGAGGAAACGGTTCCTCAGCGACAGCTCGATGAGCCAGTTGATCACGCACGCTCCTCCGCGACATCGCGAGCGCGCAGATCGGCGCACGCCGCGCGATGCTGACCGTGACAGCTACGCGAACGTCAGAACGCTAGGCGGAGAAGAACGTGGGCTTTGGCGGCGGTGTGAGAGGCCGGGCGCCGATGATTGTCGGCTGAGCGGGCGCCGGCGATTCGAGATAGGCGAGCGGTTGCGGGACGGCGAGGCCGGTCACGACCGGCCCCGAGATATATGACACGACACCACAGGGCGCCTCGCACATGGCGCCCATCATGGCGCAGCCATCGAATGCCATGCCGACCGGGCCGGAGACGGTCCAGAGCGTCAGCATGAGTGTGATCAGGAGCGGGCGAATGAGGCGGCGCATCCCCGGCATCATAGCACGGGAGGACCGGACCACCGGGCGCTCGGCGAGCCTACGCGGCTCTGGACTTGCCCCGATTTCGTAGACACGTGGGTTAAGCTGCCGATGCTGCGTGATCCAACCGCCGCTCGAAGGCCCGGGGGCTGAGATACCCGAGCGCCGAATGCCGCCGCGGCCCATTGTAGAAGAGCTCGAGATACTCGAAGAGCTCGGTGCGCGCCACCGCCCGAGTGGCCCAGGCTGCGTCGTGGACCAGCTCGACCTTCAGCGTCGCGAAAAAGCTCTCGGCGACGGCATTGTCCCAGCAATCGCCGCGACGGCTCATGCTGCAGACGATCCCGTGCTGCGCCAGCACCCGCTGGTAGTCGCCGCTGGCGTACTGACTCCCGCGATCCGAATGATGCAGCAGACCCTGCGGCGGGCGCCGGCGGGCCAACGCCAAGCCGAGGGCGTCGAGAGTGAGGTCATCCGTGATGCGCTCGCTCATTGCCCAGCCGACGGCGAAGCGCGAGTAGAGATCGAGGATCACCGCCAGGTAGAGCCAGCCCTCGCCCGTCGGGATGTAGGTAATGTCGGTCACCCACGCTTGATCGGGCGTGGCCCGCTCGAACTGTCGCGCCAAGACGTTGGGCGCGATCGGAAACGGATGTCGGGACTGCGTCGTTACCCGGAACCGCCGACGGCGCCGAGCGGCCAACCCGCGGACCCGCATCAGACGCGCCACGCGCTTCCGGCTCGTGCGACAGCCGCGGTCCGCCAGCTCGGCGTGAATCCGCGGGCTGCCGTAGCGCTGCCGGGTCTCGGCATGGATCGCCGCGATCTCGAGACCCAGCCGGGCGTCCGCTTGCGCCCGCGGCGCCGGCGGGCGCGTGTGCCAGGCGTAGAACCCCGCGCGCGAGACCTGCAGCGTGCGGCACAGCAGCCGGACCGGGAACGCGGCCTTCTCCGCGACGATGAACGCGAACCTCACGGGTGCTCCTTCGCGAAGAAGGCCGTCGCTTTTTTTAAAATGTCGCGCTCCATCCGCAACGTCCGGTTCTCGCGCCGCAGCCGCCCGAGCTCCTCCCGCTCCTCAGTGGTGAGCGCCCCCGGCGCCCCCCGGCCGACGTCGATCTCTGCTTGCCGCACCCAGCTCCGCAGCGCCGTCTCCGTCAGATCCAGTTCCCGCGCCACGACACCCACTGACTTACCGCTCTCCCGGACAATCCGAACGGCCTGCGCCTTGAACTCCGTCGTGAATGCCCGCCGCTTGCGTTTGGCCATGACACACTCCTACCGCACTTCCGTGCGATCTGTGGTGTCCACCAAATCGGGGCAGGTTCAAGCGCGCGGCCTAATCCGTTGTGCTGCCAGGCGTCGTCGATGAGGAGTCCGACTTCGGCGCTCTCCGCATCTGCCGAGACCGTGTAATCGGCCAGCGCGACGATGCGGTGTAGCTCCCTGACGGGTTCGGCAACCAACGCGAGTCTGCGTGGGG
>DASWEL010000345.1:0-1579 GCA_036394755.1 Gemmatimonadales bacterium
CTTCAATCAGATCAAAGAACAGCTGACACCCAAGGTGATCCCGGTGGAGATCCCGGTCGGCGAAGGACTGGAGTTCCACGGGATCATCAATCTCTTCTCGAAGAAGGCGCACCTCTACAAGAAGGGGACCAAGGCGGGCGACTACGACGAGGTCGACGTGCCCGACGAGTACAAGGATCGATTCGAGAAGTATTCCCAGGAATTGATCGAGAGCATCGCCGCGACGGACGACACGCTGCTCGAGCGCTACCTCGGTGGCGAAGAGATCGGCCGCGACGAAGCGATCGCCGCGATGAAGGCCGGCATGGCGAAGGGGGAGCTGTTCCCGCTGTTCTGCGGCGCCGCCGAGCTGACGTACGGAACGCGTGCCCTCCTCAGCAAGCTCGTCGAATTGTGCCCGGCGCCGCAGGAGCGCCCACCCGTCGAGGCGCAGAAGTGGGGGACCGCCGAGCGCCTGACCCTGAAGGCGGATGACGCGGGACCGTTGGCAGCGCAGGTGTTCAAGACGGTCTCCGAGCCGCACGTCGGCGACGTCACGCTGTTCCGCATTTTCTCCGGCCGCGTCAAAAACGGGCAGGACGTCTGGAACGCGCCGCGCGAAGCGTCGGAAAAGCTGAACCATCTTTGCGTCGGTCTCGGAAAAGAACGGATCGAGATTCCGGAGCTGCACGCGGGCGACATCGGCGTCGTCGCGAAGCTGCGCGATACCCACACCAACGACACGCTGTCGACCAAGGACATGGGACTCGTGCTGCCGAAGATCCCGTTCCCGGAGCCGGTGATCACCGTCGCGGTGGAGGTGAAGCAGCGCGGAGAAGAAGACAAGCTGTCGACCGGATTGCACAAGCTCCACGAAGAGGACCCCACGTTTCATCACGAGTACAACAGCGAGCTGGCCCAGACGCTGATCCGGGGACTCGGCGAGCGGCATCTCGAGATCGTGGTGGGGCGGCTGGCGCGGAAGTTCGGCGTCCATGCGCAGACCACCAAGCCCAAGGTCGCCTACCGCGAGACGTTCCGGGGAAAATCAGAGGGACAGGGGAAGCACAAGAAGCAGACCGGCGGCCGTGGGCAGTACGGCGATTGCTGGATTCGGATCGCGCCGCTGCCCCGTGGCTCAGGGGTGCAGTTCGTGGATGAGATCGTCGGCGGCGTGATTCCGCGGCAATACATCCCGGCCGTCGAGCGCGGCGTGCTCGAGGCGGCGCACAAGGGGCCGATCGCCGGCTATCCGGTCGTGGACTTCAAGTTCGAGCTCTACGACGGCTCCTATCACGACGTGGACTCCAACGAAATGTCGTTCAAAATGGCCGGCATCATGGCGTTCCGAAACGTGAGCCCGGGCGCGCGGCCGGTGCTGCTCGAGCCGATCATGGACGTCGAGGTCTGGACGCCCGACGAGTATCAGGGCGCCGTGATGGGCGATCTCTCCTCGCGTCGCGGGCACATCGTCGGAACGGAGAAGGATGGACGACTCACGAAGGTGAAGGCGCTCGTCCCCGAGGCCGAGCTCGACCGGTACGCCACGACGCTGCATTCGATCACGCACGGGCGCGGGACGTACCGGATGAAGTTCCAC
>DASWEL010000346.1:0-1785 GCA_036394755.1 Gemmatimonadales bacterium
CTTGCAGATGTCGCAGTGTCGGCGCTTCTGTCGCGCTAGCCAACTCAGCTGGATCGGCGGCACAACGTCCTGCGCTGCGCCAGCGTTTCGGAGTGACGCCTGATCGGGCTGGGTCGGCAGCGCTGAGCGGGCTTAGCTGTAGAAGATGTCGATACGTGCGACTTTGCCGCTTCGTAGCGTGAAGACGGTTCCGGGGGAATCTGGCTTGGATCCCGCCGCGAGACTGCACTCGTTTCCGAGGCAAGCGACGTGGAGAGGCGCCAGCGCGCGTCGGCTCGAGCCGACGTGTACGCCAGAGCGCGTGTGGAAACCACCCCAGGCGGTCTGAAGACCCTCGACATGTGCGGTTAGCTGGTCGTGGAACCAGTAGTCGACGCGCAGGCGGCCATCGAAGTAGAAGACGAGACCACGACGGGTTGATCGGCCCCGACCGAACGCCATCTCGACGGTGCGGCGTGGCTCGTCCAGCCAGACACTGCCAACCGATTTGCCGAGCACGATCTGCCGGTTCTGAGGCACCGGCTGCGCGGAGCGACTTCTGCCCAGCGCGGACGGCACCGTCGTTGCGATGAGGAGTGGAGTTCCCCCGTTTCGGTGGACACGGGGGTCGTTAGGCAGCTCTCGCTTGCTCGGCGATTCTTTCGTACTCGGCTGGTGAGTGGTAGTCGAGGCTTGAGTGGCGTCGCTGCCGGTTGTAAAAGCACTCGATGTAGTCGAAGACGGCTGTGCGCAGCTCCGCTTTCGCTGGCCAGCTTCGGCGGTCGACGAGGTCGCTCTTGAGCGTCTTGAAGAACGACTCGCAGACGGCGTTGTCGTAGGCGCTTCCGCGGCCGCCCATCGACTGCTCGATGCCCGCGAGTCTGCAGCGGCGGCCGAAGGCGAGCGAGACGTATTGCGACCCTTGGTCGGAGTGATGGACGAGTCCCCGCTCTGGCCGCCGTCGTTGCAGTGCTTGCTCGAGCGCGTCGACAACGAGCTCAGCGCGCAGGTGGTCCTCGAGCGCCCAGCCGACAACGCGGCGGCTGAAGCAGTCGACAACGACCGCCAGGTAGAGCCAGCCCTCCCAGCTGCGCAGGTAGGTGATGTCCGCGACCCAGAGCGTGTTGGGCGCTGGTGGCGCGAAGTCGCGCTTGACGAGGTCGCCGGCGACGCGCACGCCGGGGACACGGATCGTCGTGCATCCGCGACGCCGCCTGACCGTGCCGCTAATGCCCGCCTGGCGCATCAGCCGCTCGACGCGCTTGCGACCTACAGCGATGCTGTCAGCACGCAAGTCGCGGTAGATGCGCGGCGAGCCGTACGTGCGGCGGCTCGCAACGTGCAGTTGCCGGACCCGCTCGAGCAAAGCTCGGTCGCTGAGCTCACGCGCCGACGGCGGCCGCGTCGCCCAGGCGTGGAAGCCGGAACGGCTGACGCCGAGCACCCGGCAGAGCGTCTTGACTGGATGGTGGGCCCGCTCCGCAGCGATGAACCGAAAGACGCTCACCGGCTCCCGCTCTCCCTCGCGAAGAAGGCCGCGGCTTTTTTCAAGATCTCCCGCTCCTCCTCGAGCACCCTCACCTGCTTCCGCAGCCGGCGCAGCTCCTCACGCTCGTCGCTACTCAGCCCCTCCCGCTCGCCCGCGTCGATCTCCGCCTGCTTGCACCAGATCCGAAGCGACTCATACGACACGCCGAGCTCACCCGCGAGCTCCCTGATCGTCCGGCCGCTCGAAGCGACAAGCGCGACCGCGTCACGCCGAAACGCCTCCGGATACGGCTTGGTGTACACCCTCCGCTTTGACAT
>DASWEL010000347.1:0-25576 GCA_036394755.1 Gemmatimonadales bacterium
CCGGCGGCCGGGGCCGCGCGAAAGACGTCGGGCGGCAGCAGCTGCCGCAGCGTCTCGACACCGTAGAACACACCCGCGGGACGAAACGCCTGAATCGTGATGCGCGTGCCCGTGACGGTAAGCCGATATCCCTCCTCCCCCAGCCGCGACAGGGTCGGATCGACGCGGAGCGAGATGGTCCGCGCCGCCGTTCTGGCTGCGCCGCTCACGGCGAGGCGATACCCGGTCGCAGGTTGCAACCAATCGGTGAGCTGGTAGCCGATTTGACGCGTGGCGCGATCGGTGACCACCACGGTCGCCGGCGTAAGCAGGAATGTCCCGGTGCCGCGGGTCAGCTGAGCGGGCCGGGGAATGAGGCCAAGCGTGGTGTCCTGGATACCCGCGACGAGGGCGAGGAGCGCGAGGAGGTTGATCATGCGGATAGGATATCGCTCGCTGAGACGTTCGGCGAACGGTAGAATTCTGTGGATGTGTGGTGTAGGGGCGCAGCATGCGCCCCTACCTTCCGCAACCTTCCCATGAGGGCACTGTGAAACGGCGCGACTTTCTCCACACGATGAGCGCGGCGGCCGCGGGTGGCATGCTCGCGCGCGTTCCCGTTGGACCCGCGAAAAAACTCGACCGCATCGGGCTCGAGACCTACGCGGTCCGTCACGCGATGGCGCAGGATCCCGAGCGCACGCTCGCGGCGGTGCGCGCCATCGGCTACACCGACGTCGAGCTGCTCTGGTCCTTCAATCTCTTCGGGCGCACGCCGCAGCAGGTCGCGGCGACGCTCAAGAACGAGGGGCTGCGCGCGCCGTCGTGCCACATGTCCGCCGACACGATCTTCGTCGGCTGGGAGCGCAGCCTCGAGAAGGCCAAGATCCTCGGCCAGCAGTACCTCTTCGTGCCCGATTTCGAGGACTGGACCAAGCAGACGCTCGACGACTGGCGGGAGTGGGCGGATCGCTTCAATGCCGCCGGCGCGGTCGCCCGCAAGGCGGGCCTCTGGCTCGGGTTCCACAACGAGGCATATCACCAGAAGCCGATCGACGGCCAGATCCCCTTCGACGTTTTCATCAATCGCCTCGATCCCTCCGTCACTCGGCTGCAGCTCGACGTCGGGAACATGCTGATCGGCGGCGGCGACCCGATGCAGTATCTCCAGAAGTATCCCGACCGCTTCTGGAGCTTCCACCTCAAGGACGCGGTGGCCGACCGTTCTCACGACACGGGGCTCGGGAAGGGGATCTTCGATTTCAAGAAGTTCCTGGCCGCCGTGCCGGCGTTGGAGCAGAAGCCTGCCCACGTCGAGCAGGAAACCGCGAGCGACGCGGCCGGCGACCTCGCGGATGCGCGCGCGAACTTCGAGTATCTGCACGGCCTTGAGTTCTGATGGGCGGTCAAACAAAAAAGGCGGCGGTGACCGCCATGTGCGTTCCGATCCTTCTCTACACGGCGTCAGTTCTCCCTGCCCAGCAGCGCCGAGTTGCGCCGAAGCATTTTACGTATGTGATCGTGCACGGCGCGTGGGGCGGCGGGTGGGATTGGCTGGCGATCGATTCCATGCTCACGCGACGCGGCCATAAGGTCGTGCGCGTGACGCTGACCGGTCTGGGCGAGCGCCACCACCTCGCGTCGCCGAATATCGGCCTCGACACGCACATCGACGACGTCGTCAACACGATTCTCTGGGATAACCTGCACGATGTCGTGCTGCTGGGGCACAGCTACGGCGGCATGGTGATCACGGGCGTCGTGGACCGGATTCCGGACCGGATCAAGCGCGTCGTGTACCTCGACGCGCTGCTGCCCGATTCGGGAGAATCGGTGATGTCGATACCGGACACCGCGCGCCAGAAGTTCGTGCAGAGTGTCACGCGTGACGGCTACCTGGTGCCCGTCTGGGTGCAGGACACGACGGTCATTCCCCGCGACGTGCCGCAATCACTGCGCACGTTCACCGATACCCTGCGTCTCGTGAATCCTGCTCGGCGCAATGTGGCCGCGGCGTACATTCTGACCTACGAGCCGCAGATCACGCCCGATCCCTTCCAACCGTTCGCCGATCGCGCCGCGGCGCGTGGCTGGCCTGTTTACAAGATGGTTTCCGATCACCTGCCGGAGCGCAACCACCGCGCCGAGCTCGTCGCGCTGCTGGAGCGCATCCCGTGAACGTTCCAACTTGGCAAGCAGACAGCACCGTCTTCGCGGTGCATGTTAACGGCGGTCCGCAACAATAAGGAAGAGAAGATGACTCTCATTCGATTCAGAGCCTCGCCGGAGCAGGACGTCGACTTGTCGCGCACCTACGACGCCGTCGTGGTCGGCTCGGGTGCGGCGGGCGGGATGGCTGCGCACGTCCTCACGTCTCAAGGGATGAAGGTGCTGTTGCTCGAGGCCGGCAAGAAAATCCCGATCGAACAGGAGCTGCGGTCGATGCAGTGGCCGTACGATCATCCGCGCCGCGGCGACGCACCGCCCGGATACCATGCGATCCGCTTCAACGAGTACAACATCCGGAAGCCGCCCTACGCGAAAGGCTCCGCCTTCAAACACGTGTTCTCCTATGTCGGCGGCTGGGGTGGATCGGATTACGTCAAGAACATTCTCGTGGACGAGAAGGACAATCCCTACACGGGCACCAAGTACGCCTGGGTACGCGCGCGGCTCCTGGGCGGCAAGACCAACATCTGGGGCCGCCTCGCGCTGCGACTGTCCGACTACGACTTCAAAGGCAAGACACACGACGGCTACGGCGAAGATTGGCCGATCTCATACGCCGACATCGAGCCCTACTACGACAAAGTCGATCTCTACCTCGGCATCAGCGGTCATAAAGAGAATCTCCCGCATTTGCCGGACAGCCTGTTCCAGCGGCCGAACAAGCTGACCGCCTCGGAAGTGAAGCTGCGCAAAAGTCTCGCCACGATGAACCGCACGGTGACGCCCTACCGTGCCGGCGTGACGACCGACGGCGTGAAGAACAAGTACCGCAGCAAATGTTTCGGCCGCGGCGCGTGCGGCCGGCGGCCGGGCGGCTGCGACATCCACGCCGCGTTCGATTCTCCCACCGGGCTGATTTATCCCGCGATGGACACGGGGAACCTCACGCTGCGCACGAATTCGACCGCGCATGAGGTGCTCGTCGACCCGAACACCGGCAAAGCCCGCGGGGTCTCGTTCGTCGATTCCCAAAACCATCGTACGTATGAGGCGAAAGCCAAGGTCGTCATCGTGGCGGCGTCGACGCTGGAGAGTGCCAGACTCCTGTTGTTATCGAAGTCGCGGCAACACCCCAACGGCATCGGGAACTCGAGCGGGCACGTCGGCCACAACTTCTGCGAGCACGTGATGGGGCCGGGCGTCACGGGACTGGTCAAGGAGATGGTGGGCGCGCCTCCCACCCTGGACGACGGCAAGCCGGGCGGGTTCTACGTGCCGCGGTTCCGGAACCTGCAGGACAAGCAGCCCGGGTTCATTCGAGGCTACGGCTTCGAAGGTGGCTCCGGCTTCGGGCTCTTCCCCGACAGCGCGTGGGGCACACCGGGATTCGGGGGGCAGTTCAAGAAATCGGTGCGCGAGCACGCGGGCGCCTTCATTAGTATGGGCGGCTTCGGCGAAGTGCTCGCCCGCTACGAGAACTACGTGGATATCGACCCCGAGGTGAAGGACGCGTGGGGGATCCCGGCGCTGCGCTTCCACTATGAGTTCAGCGACAACGAGAAAAAGATGTGCGAGGACATGGCGAACGCCGGCAAGGAGATGTTGGAGGCGGCGGGCATCGAAGTCATCGGCGTCGACAAGAACATCCTCACCGAAGGCTGGTCGATCCACGAGCTCGGCACGGCCCGCATGGGCACCGATCCCAAGACATCGGTGCTCAATCAGTTCCAGCAGTCGCACGACGTGAAGAATCTCTTTGTCGTGGACGGCTCGAGTCACGTGAGCGCATCGTGCCAGAATCCCACGTGGACGATCATGGCGCTGGCGTGGCGCTCCTGCGAACACCTCGCCGACGAATTCAAGCGGGGGAACCTATGAAGATCTCGCGTCGCGAGATGATCCAGGCAACGGCCGCCGCAGCAGCAGCTGCGTCGCTGCCACTGGCGAATGTCGTTCCGAGTCCCGAGTCCCAAGCCCCTAAGCCCAAGTTTTTCACCGCCGCCGAGTTCGCGCTGGTGGACGAGATGAGCGACATGATCATTCCGACGGACCAGCAGTCGGGTGGCGCGCGCGCGGCCGGTGTGGCGATCTACATCGACGAGCGCATGGCCGAGGCGTTCGAGAAGGACCAGCCGGAGCAGTGGCGCGCGGGCATCAAGGCGGTCGAGGCGTTGTCGAATGAGATGCACGGCAAAGCCTTCATGGCGTCCACGCCGGAGCAGCGCCTCGCGCTCCTGACCCGCATCGCCGCCGCCGAATCCGATCCGAAGAGCGACGCCGAAAAGTTCTTCCGGGAGATCAAGAGCGGGACGATTCGCGCCTACTACACCTCGAAGATCGGGATTCACGACGATCAGCAGTACAAGGGGAACGTGATTCAACCGGGAGAATACGCCGGCTTCGATGCCACATGAGCGAACCGAGCTCGACACACCGCGGCTGACGCTGCTCGCGTACACACCCGAGCAGCTGCTCGCGCTGATCGAGGAGCCTCAAGCGTTCGAGGAGATCGCCGCCCTCACCCCCGCGGATGGACTGCGGGGGTTCTACGTTTCGGGCGATGTGTCCCCGCAATGGCTCGAGGCGCTCCGCGCGGCGGTGGGGCAGGGACCAAACCCCTGGCGTCACGGTTTTTTCATCATCGAGAAGGAGAGCGGCGAGATCGTCGGCGGGGCGGGATTCAAAGGCCCGCCCGATGGCGCAGGGATGGTGGAGATCGCCTACGGTGTCGTCCCGTCTCGCGCAGGCCGGGGATACGCCACCGAGGCCGCGCGGGCGCTGATTCATTTCGCCGGGAACGATCCGCGCGTGAAGACCATCCGGGCGCATACGCGGCCCGAGGCGAATGCCTCCACGCGCGTGCTTGCAAAGTGTGGCTTCGTGCACGTCGGTCCGGTCGTCGATCCCGAGGACGGTCCGGTCTGGCGGTGGGAACGAAGTGCACAGCATATTGGAACGCCATGAGAGAGACCGTGGCGACTGGAACCGGCCAGGCGGTGTTCGTTCCCGGCGAGTGGCGTTCGCTCGCCACCTGTCTCGGCCTCTCACCACGCGAGTGCGGCATCGTGCGCGCCGTCTTCGACGGCAATTCCGAGAAAGACACCGCCGCCCGCCTGGGGCTGTCGCCCCACACCGTGCACACGTATTTGTGGCGCATCTATCGCAAGCTCCAGGTGCAGAGCCGCGAGGAGCTGCTGGTGCGCGTCTTCGCCGAATTCCGCTCTCTCCCGAAGCGCTCGACCACCGGACGAAAAAAGTCGAAAAGAGCAGGACCGCAGGCACCGCGCGTTGTAGCCTGATCAGGTGACCCGGGTTGGGGGTCTTGTCGTTCCATCCTGCAGGGACATGTTACGGCGTCGTAACACGTTCGATACCGTTCGCAACGGGAGCGCCGTCCATGCGTCTAATCCGAACAGTCACCTGTTTCAGCTGGCTGCTGTCCGCCAGCCTGGTGACGTTCGTGTCGGCGCAAACCGACAAGCCGCGCTCCTCCTCCCCCGTTTCATTGATCATCCGCACCGACGATATCGGCATGAGCCACAGCGTGAACATGGCGATGCAGAAGCTCGTCTCGACCGGCATGCCGGTCTCGGTGTCGGTGTTGTTCGCCTGCCCGTGGTACCAGGAAGCGGTGGAGATTCTGAAGCAGCATCCGAACGTCTCCGTCGGCATCCATCTGGCGTTGAATTCGGAGTGGAAGAATTATCGCTGGGGTCCCGTCGCAGGCAGTGCCGCCGTTCCATCGTTGGTTGATGAGAACGGCTTTTTCTTTCCGTCCTCCGAGGCGTTGCACCAGCACAATCCCAGCGTGGCCGAAGTCGAAAAAGAGCTGCGCGCCCAGATCGACCGCGCGCTGCGCTCCGGCGTGAAGATCGACTACGTCGACGAGCACATGGGCACGGCGACGCGCTATCCGGAGTTCCGCGAGGTCACCGAGCGGCTGGCGCGCGAGTACGGGCTGGGGATGTCCGGCTACTTCGGGGAGACGATGGACGCGCCGCAGTATGCCGCGGCGCCGGATCGGAAGGGGGACAGTCTGGCCGCGTTCATCAATCGGTTGCAGCCGGGTTTGAACGCGGTCGTGACGCACGTCGGAATCGACGACGCGGAGCTCGGC
The DNA here is from genome assembly GCA_036394755.1 of Gemmatimonadales bacterium. Lineage (GTDB taxonomy): Bacteria > Gemmatimonadota > Gemmatimonadetes > Gemmatimonadales > GWC2-71-9 > 20CM-2-65-7. The sequence goes on from DASWEL010000347.1 coordinate 6,266, forward strand.
GCGTTGCTCGACATGAATACCGACGAGCCGCTGCCCAACATGAGCAAGAACCGTCAGGGCGAGTTGACGGCCCTGACGTCGCCGCGGTTCAGCGCGGCACTCAAGACGCGCAACGTGGTGCTGGTGACCTATCGAGACGTGATCGCCAAGGAAGGCCTGCAGTCCATGCGGAGACCTGTCGACTGAGGGAGGCGGAGGAGTTCATGGAAAAGAAAATCATTCGTGCTCTCGCTGCACTCGGAATGGGCCTGCTGTTCACGCTGACTGTGAGCGGCGCGGCCCTCGCCCAGGAGACGCAAGTCTCCGGTACTGTGACCTCGGTGACTGGTGAGCGTCTGCCCGGCGTGACCGTCCAGGTCCGCGGGTCGACGACGACCACCACGACCGACGCGAACGGGAAGTACTCCATCAGCGCGCCCAGCGACGGCGTGCTGCTGTTCGCGCTGATCGGGTACAAGGGAGGCGCGCGCACCATCGCGAGTCGCCCGCAGATCGACGTCGCGCTCGAATCGGCCGTCGCCGTGCTGGAGCCGGTGATCGTGACCGGATACACGGCGCAGCGCCGTGCCGACATCACGGGCTCCGTGAACAGCGTCAACGTCGAGAGCGCGCAGCAGCAGACCTCGACCAGCGTGCTGCAGCGGCTCGACGGGCGCGTGCCCGGCGTGACGGTCGCAGCGGGGGGCGCCCCCGGCTCGCGCAGCACCATCCGTATCCGCGGCGTCACGAGCTTCCAGAACAACGACCCGCTGTACGTCGTGGACGGGACGCCCGTGCAGGAATCCTATCTCAACTTCCTGAACCCGGACGACATCGCGCAGATGCAGGTCCTGAAGGACGGCTCGGCGACGTCGATCTATGGATCGCGCGCGAGCAACGGCGTGGTCATCATCGAGACGAAGAAAGGCCGGCCCGGGCAGCAGCAGGTGACGCTGGATGTCCGGACCGGTGTCGCCGCGCCGACGCACGGCTATGACGACATTCTGATGCAGAATTCGCTCGAGTACTTCCAGGTCGTGAAGACGTCGTACGTCAACTCCGGGACGGGGGTCCCCAGGAACATCTACGGCGATCCCAATAACCCCAGCGTGCCCGCCTACATCTGGCCCAACGATGGCGTGGGCCAGAGCTGCGCCGCCGTCGGCGGGACCTGTACGACGGCCGTGGATCCGTCCACGTACGCCTACCCGAACAACCTGATCATGCCCGGTAGTCCGGGGACCAACTGGTGGAAAGCGGTCTTCGGCACGGGCCAATATCGCGACGCGAACCTCGCGGTATCAGGCGGCGGGGATAACAACGCGTACCATTTGTCGTTGAATTATCTCGACCAGAACGGCACGGCGAAATTCACGCGGTTCCAGCGGGGCGGCGCGCGGATCAACACGACGTTCAACATGGGCCGCGCCAGCATCGGGGAGAACATCTCCCTCTCGCGCGAACAACACCATGGGGCCGAGGGACTGACCGATGACAACGTCGGCGAGGGCGGGATCGTCGGCAAGAACATCTTCATGCAGCCCGTGATCCCTGTCTATGACGTCGGCGGCAACTTCGCTTCCGGGAAGGCGACTACGCTCGGCAACCAGTCGAACCCGGCCAAGGTCAACTACTTTGCGCAGAACAACATCGCGACGAACGACCGCATGTTCGGCAACATCTTCGGCTCGGTCGACGCCGGCCACGCACTGTCGCTGAAGACCAAGTTCGGCTTCAATCTCCTCCAGGGCTCGTTTCACGGTTACGCGCCCGCGACACCGGAAGACCACGAGCCGACGAACATCGACGGCATCAACGAGAACTACAGCGGGTTCTCGGAGTTGACGATCACGAATACGGCCAACTATTCGCGGACGATGAACCAGCACAACCTCACGCTGCTGCTGGGGCAGGAAGCCATCAAGAGCACGTTCCGCTTCGAGGCGGGCAACTGCGCCAGCCTGCGCAAGAACGACGTCAACTCGCGCTACATCGACGACGCCCTGTGCGATCCGAACTCCAAGAACGTCAGTAGCTCGGGCAGCAAGCGGGCGCTGCTGTCGTTCTTCGGCAAGGCGGATTACAACTACGGTGAGCGGTACTATCTCAGCGGAACGATCCGGCGCGACGGCTCGTCCACGTTCGGACCGACGAACCGCTGGGGGACGTTCCCCGCCGTCGGCGCCGGCTGGCGGCTCTCGCGGGAATCGTTTTTCCAGAGCCTGCCCCTGCAGAACGTCATGCTGCGCTTCGGATGGGGCGTCACCGGCAACCAGAACGTGCCGTTCCGTATCTACAACCAGTACGGCGGCGGCCGCGGCGACACCTTCTACGACATCGGCGGCACCGGGGCCTCGATTCAGCCCGGCTTCAAGACCACCGCGCTCGGCAACACGACGCTCAAGTGGGAAGAAAATCACTCCACCAACGTCGGGCTCGATTTCGAGTTTCTGAACAGCCGCGGCAACTTCAGCGTGGACTTCTATCGCCGCAACACGAACAATCTGTTGTTCGATGCGCCGCAGCCGGCGGCGGGCGGCTCCGCGGCGCCGCCGATCCTCAATATCGGCAGCATGAGCAACAACGGCATCGATTTCTCGGTCGGCTATCACAGCACGATCGGCACGCAGACGGTGTGGAGCGTGGCGTTCAACGGCAGCCACTATAAGAACAAGATCACCAAGATCGACGGCGTGCAGACGTTCTTTTTCGGTCGCGGCTCCTCGGTGGTCCGCGAGCAGAACGCCGTGCGCAACGACCTCGGCCGCCCGCTCGGCTCCTTTTATGGCCTGATCGCCGACGGGTACTACACGGATTCGCTGGATGCGGCGCCGTTCTGGGCACAAGGCGCCCGTCCGGGCCGCATCAAGTTCAAGGATCTGGACGGCGACGGCCAGATCACCGCGGCCGACCGCACGTACATCGGCAGCCCGCACCCTGATTTCACCGCCGGGCTCGATCTGGCGCTGCGGCGCGGCAACTGGGAGCTGAGCGCCACGGTGTTCGGCACGTTCGGCAATCAGATCTTCAACACGCAGAAGTACTGGTATGCGTTCCGGTACTTCCAGACGAACGTGGCCAAGGACATGCTGACCAATTCGGCGCAGCTGGACGGCCCCTGCGCGCCGCTCCCGGCGCCGGCGAAGGGATATGCCTGCCCAGGGAAGCTGACCAACCCGGACGCGAAGTACCCGCGGCTCGACAACAGCGACGACTTCAGCCGGCAGTTCAGCAGCTACTGGGTGGAAGACGGCTCGTACGTGCGGCTGCGCACGCTGCAGCTCTCGTATAGCCTGCCGCCCGCCATCGTGCGCTGGATCCCGGCCGCCCGGGTCTATCTGCAGGCGGAGAACCTGTTCACGATCAGCGGCTACTCCGGGCTCGATCCGTCGCTGCCCGTCCCCGCCGCCGGCACGAACGACGGACGCGATATTCGGGATGAATCGCGTGGCATCGACCAGGGCGTGTATCCAAGCAACCGGATCATTACGATCGGCATTTCGACCACCTTCTAACGCACGCGTCTTTACTGAGAGGGACGAAGACGATGAACAGACACATGTGGCAGCGACTGCTGTATAGCGTGGCGGGGCTGGTGGTCATCGCCGGCGTCACGTATTCCTGCAGCAACTTCCTCGACCAGCCCGCCCAGGGCACGGTCGATCAGGCGACCCTGCTGAACAAGGTCGGCGTGGAGGGCTCGCTCATCGCCGCCTATCGGGCGCTGGACTGCGAAGCCAGCTCCGCCGGGTCATGGGGCTGCGCCGCCAGTAACTGGGTGTGGGGCAGCGTCACCAGCAATGACGCGTACAAGGGCTCCGACCTCGGGGACCAGAATCCCATTCACAGCATCGAGATCATGCAGTGGAACCTTGGTGACGCCGACGGCTATTTGAATCAGAAGTGGGCTCAGGTCTATGAAGGGGTGTACCGCGCCAATGCGACCCTGCGCCTGCTCAATGGGGTGGTGGCGGCGCTCCCCAATGAGATCCCCCTGACGGATCAGAAGAGCATTCGCGGTGAAGCCCTGTTCCTGAGGGCGCACTATCATTTCGAAGCGTACCGGATGTGGGGTCACATTCCGTATTACTTCGAAGGAGACTCGCTCGAGGTCGCGAAGGGCGGGTACCGCAAGGCCAACGACCTGGCACTCGACTCGATCGTCAAGCTGATCATCGCCGATCTCTCGACGGCGGAAACATTGCTGCCGAATGCCCCGCGCAACGGCGAAAAGGGACGCGTGAGCCGCTATACCGCGATGGCCTACAAGGGTCGCGTGCAGGTGTACGGCGCAGGGTCGAATCCCGCCTCCCCGTATTGGGCGGCGGCGAAGGCGACGTTCGATTCGGTGAAGACGAGTGGCGTGTACGGCCTGGAAGCGGGCTTCAATCGGGTCTGGACCGCCGATCCGCTGTACCGGAATGGGAAGGAGACGATCCTCGCGTTCCAGGCCTCGGCCAAGGACGGCGAGCCGAGCGGCTGGAATTCGAACTGGGGCGAGCGGCTGAACTTCCCTTACTCGGATGCCAACCACTTCACCTGCTGCGGCTTCCATCAGCCGTCGTTCAATCTGGTCAATTACTTCCAGGTCGACGGGGCGGGGTTGCCGTTGTCGGTGAGCAGCGCCACCTGGAATAGCCCGCCGCTCGAGCCCCTAGCGCAGATCCCGCCCTCCGACACGGGTCAGGTTTGGAAAGGTCAGAACTTCCACGCCGGTATCATGAGGCCGGTCGATCCGCGGCTCGATTGGAGCGTGGGCCGTGACGGCGTACCCTACAAGGACTGGAATCTGCACTCGCGTGCCTGGATCCGGGACGCGTCGTACAGCGGGCCCTACAGCCCGAAGAAGAACATCCATGAGGCGGCTTTCCCGGATGCCGAGGACAACGTCGGCTGGGTGGCGACACAGACCAATAACGTGCCGATCCAAATTTTCCGGTACGCCGACATGCTGTTGCTGGACGCCGAGGCGGAGGTCGAACTGGGGAATCTCAACGCCGCCCAGACGATCGTGAATCAGATCCGGGCGCGCGCGGGCGTCGCAGCGCAGGGGTGCGGCCCGGACCCCACGGTGTTGGCTCGCTATACGGCGTACTGCACGGCCAACCAGGCCATGGTGGACACGCTGCAAGCGGGGGTCACGGTCGACTCGCTCCAGACCGCGTGGGCCTTCTACAAGGTCGGGCAGTATACGGTGCCCTGGGCCGGTCTGGGAGCAGCGTACGCGCGTAACGCCGTGCGGGCGGAGCGTCGGGTCGAGCTGGCGATGGAAGGCCAGCGGTTTTTCGACCTGCGGCGTTGGGGAGGTTCCGATAGCGTGGTCAACAACTACGTCGGAAGTGAGGCGGGGCGAATCTCATACCTTGCCGGTGCGGCGGGTCAGTACACATTGCCGAAGTATCTGTTCTATCCGATTCCTTCGGTGCAGGTCGAGTTGAGCAAGGTCGGCGGGCAATGCCAGCTGCAGCAGAATCCCCAATGGGGAGCCTGCCAGTAGGCAGCACGGCTAGCGCCGTCGCAGCAGCGTAAACGCCTGCAGGGAGTCGCCCGTGTTCGCTACGAGCACGGCGTTCCCTGCAGGCGTTCTCATGAGCGCCAATCCCGACGCGCCCCGCGGCGCGAGGAAGCCGCTCTCGAACGTCGACACGGGCGTGAAGTGGCCCTGACCATCACCCCTGAGCCAGAGCCCGTTGCCCGCATCGGGCGGCGTCGTGTTCGGCTCCATTTCGGTGAGATTGCCCGCGACGATCAGGTCGAGGTTCCCGTCGCCATCGACATCGCGCGCCACGATGCCGCGGATCGGGGAGATCTGCGCGAGATTCGGCAGCTGCACCGGTGTGAAGGTGCCGTTGCCGTTGTTCTGCAGGTACAGGCTCGCGAACGTATCGGCCTGATAATGCAGCGCACGCTGGAGCTGCGCGGAGCTGAACAACTGCTCGACTGTTGCGGCCGCGAATGTCGCGTAGCGCGGCACGCGCAGGGCGAGAGGATAGATCACAGGCCCGAGTTTCGCCCGCCCGAAGAAGGGGTACTCCTTCCCGTCGATCGTCTGCGTCAGGACGATATCGGTTCCATGGTCGCCAGTGAGGTCGCCCGCGTACATGCCGAAGGGATTCTGGGGCGACGTCTGATACATGAAGTTCAGCCCCATGTTGCCCGCGACGAGATCGGGGCGACCGTCGTGATTGAAATCGGCGGCGGCGAGGCTCCACCACCAGCCTCGTGTCGGTGGTAATCCCACCGAGACCTTCACGAGTTTCTTGCCGTCATTGTGCCAGAACTCGAGCGGCATCCAGTCGCCCGCCGTGACGAGATCGAGCCGCCCGTCACCATCCAAGTCCGTCCACACCGCCGCGGTGACCATGCCGAACGGTTGCGCCAGCTCGGGCGCGACTTGCGCCGTCACGTCGGTGAAGCGGCCACCGTCGTTGCGGAGGATGTAACTGCGCGCGGGATAGGGATAATTCCGCGGCGTGAGCCGGCCGCCGACGAACAGATCCAGCTTGCCATCGCCGTTGAAATCGCCCGCTGCCACGGCCGCGGTGCAGGTCAGCATCTCCGGCAATGCCTGGACGTCGCGCACGAACCTGCCGCCGCCCTGATTGATGTAGAGCCGGTCCTGCAGCAACCGCGACACCGGCGTGTGCTGGTAGCCGCAACTCGCCACATAGAGATCGGGCCGGCCGTCGCCATTGGCGTCGAAGAACACGGCTCCCCAGTCCTCGTAGCTCTTGTCCGCGGCCCATGGCTGTCCCAGGGCCGACTCGACGAAGCTGCCGTCCTTCCTTTGAAGGAAGAGCTTCCCCGGCACGTTGGCCGTCCCGCCGACGAAGACGTCGTCGAGACCATCGCCGTTGACGTCGGCCACGGCGATCGGAGGCCCCTGCCGCGACGGCTCATATGGCAGGAGCGGCTGGACTTCGTAATCGGGCGAGGCGGGCAGCGTTTGCGTGTAAGGCGGAGCGGCGGCGCGCTGGAACGGAAGGGCGGTGGAGGGCGGCGGAGGACGGTGGAGGGCGGTCGAGGCGTCCGCAAGACGAACAGTCACCATTCGGTCGACATCGAGGTTCCTCAACACTTGCGTGCGTCCGTCGGGCCACGTCACCACCAGACTGTCGACGCGCGTCGCCGTGCCGAGCCCGAAGTGCTCACGGTCGTCCATGGTCGACATGAATCCACGGTATGGCGAGTGATAGAGATACTGCCGTCTGCCATCGGCCGTCAGCATGAGGCTTGTGCCGAGCCCGCGTCGATTTGGTGCTTCGCCCTCGAGGATGACGGTTAGGAAATGGGCCGTAGTGTCGTGCTGGACGTTCTCGTAGATGGACGCCGGCGCGTCGATATTGTTGACGACGAGATCCAGCTTGCCGTCATTGTTGAGATCGACGTAGGCGGCGCCGTACGAGAAGCCAGGCTGTGTCATGCCCCATGCCTCGCTGACGTCGCTGAACGTCAAGTCGCCGTTGTTGCGAAACAGGTAGTTGGGAACCTTGTAGCTGCGCAGCCGGCGCAGCTGCTCGAGCGCCGCCGCGTGATCGTTTGCGCCGCGCGCGCGAAATACCGCCAACTGGTAGTCGAGATCGTTGGGCGCCTTGGGATAACCGTTCGTGACGAAGATGTCCTTGCGGCCGTCGTTGTCGAAATCGGCGAACAAAGCGCTCCAGCTCCAGTCCGTGGTAGCGATGCCCGCGAGATTCGCGATTTCGCTGAAGACCCCGCCGTTATTCAGCTGCAGCGAGTTGGCGTCGTAGTCGTCCCGAAAGCCCCGCCGGCGCTCGCCCAGGCGCCGGCCGTACGTGAGATACCCGCTCATCCGCTTGCGCTGCTCGGCCGCGGTGGGGAGCATGTCCATCTGCACGATGTCGGGCCAGCCGTCGTTGTTGAAGTCGGCGACGTCGACCCCCATCCCGGCAACGCTCGTATGCTTCAGCAATGCGGCGGCTCGGTCGGTGAAGGTGCCGTTGCCGTTATTGATGTAGAGCGCGTCGTTCGGGGTGACGTCGTTGGACACGTAGATGTCGGGCCGTCCGTCGCGGTTCACATCGGCGACGACCACGCCGAGACCGTATCCGATTTGCCGCAGAATCCCCGCCTGCTCTGACACGTCCGTAAACGTGCCGTTGCCGTTGTTGCGGTACAGCGTGTTGTAGCTCGCCGGGCTGATGGCGGGCACGCCGAGCGGATTCGCGTCGGCAGCCCCGCGCGCGAAGTCCTTCGGGGAGTTGTTCAGCAGAAAGAGGTCGAGGTAGCCATCGCCGTTGTAATCGAGAAAGACGGCGTGCGTCGTGAAGCCGGTGTCGGCGATTCCGTATTGGCGCGCGGCTTCGGTGAACGTGTGATCGCCGTTGTTGATGAACAACAGATTGGCGCGATCAACCCCTTTCGACCCGGCCCCGGGACCGGACACGGAGACGTAGATGTCCAGCAACCCGTCGTTATTGATGTCCACCATCGTCGCGCCCGTACACCACCGCGTGGTCTTGACCCCGGCGCGCTCGGTGATGTCTTCGAAGCGCATGTTGCCCCTGTTCAGGTACAGCCGGCTCGACACCATGTTGCCGCTGAAGAACAGGTCGGGGAGGCCGTCGTTGTCGATGTCGCCGACGGCCACGCCGGCGCCATTGTAGACGTAGACGTTGCTTTGGATGTTGAAGGAATCGTTGGTGGTGATCGTGTTTGCGAACGTGACGCCGGTCTGCCCCGGGGAGAGCAGCGTGAAGACCGGCGCGGCCGTTTCGCCGCCGCAGCTCGCCACCGCGAGCAGCAGCAGCATACCGATCGAACACATCGCAAGGCGCAACATGGGCAGGGAAACTAACGCACCCTTGCCGGGCCGGATATCGTTTAGGCCATGCTTTCGCGTCGTTTCATTGTGATCGCGGCGTTCGTGGCCGCCATCGGTGCGGTCGTGATTCTGAATGCCGGCGCCGCGACCAGCGGCGGCGGCGCGAGTGAAACGATCCATCTCAGCGAAGTCGCGCACGCGAGTGGCATCGACTTCGTCCATCAGTCGCCCACGCTCGATCCGAAAGTCAATCACATCGCCGCTCACATCGCGGCGCTCGGCGCTTGCGTATCGGTGGCGGACGTGAACAACGACGGGTGGCCCGACCTCTACTTCACCACGTCGCGCTTCGGCGCGTCCAACGCGCTCTACCTGAATCAGAAGGACGGCACGTTCCGCGACGTTGCCGCTGATGCGGGCGTCGGTGCGGTGAATCGCGCCGGCGAAGGCGTGTCGATGGGCGCCGTGTGGGGCGACTACGACAACGACGGCCTCGAGGACCTGCTCGTCTACAAGTGGGGCTACCCGCAGCTCTTTCACAATCTCGGCAATGGGCACTTCGAGGACGTGACGGCGCAGTCCGGCCTGCGGACGTGGATGAATTCCAATGGGGCCGTCTGGTTCGACTTCGATCGCGATGGGCTGCTCGATCTCTACATCACCGGCTACTTCCGCTCCGACATCGATTTCTGGCATCTGAAGACGACGCGCATCATGCAGTCCAGCTGGGAGTTCGGCTCGAACGGCGGCAAGAATCTGCTGTTCAAGAACCTCGGCAACGGGCGCTTCAAGGACGTCACCGACTCGATGGGCGTCGGCAGCACGCGCTGGACCCTGGCCGCGGCGGCCGCCGACTTCAACGACGATGGCTGGCCCGACCTCTATCTCGCCAACGACTACGGACCCGAAGAGCTCTACTTGAACCACGAGGGCAAGCGCTTCGAGCTGGCGCGGGCGGGCCTCGAGGACGACTCCAAGAGCGGCATGGCGGTCGCGCTCGGCGACGTCTACAACCGCGGGGTGCACGACGTCTTCGTCACGAACATCTCCGAAAAGGGCTTTCTGTTTCAGGGTAACAACCTGCGGCTCAATTTCTTGAAGCAGCTCGGACGCTTCGACGAAGTCGCGACCGGCGTCGTCGCCGACGCGGGATGGGCCTGGGGCGCGCAGTTCGGCGACCTGAACAACGACGGGCTGCTCGATCTGGTCGTGGCGAACGGCTTCATCTCGGCCGACTCCGGGCGCAGCTACTGGTACGCGATGTCCAAGATCGCGGGGGCCCAAGGCAACATTTTCGAGGATGCCAAGAACTGGCCGCCGATCGGCAGCGCCAGCCTGTCCGGCTACGAGCGCTCGCGCGTGTTACTGAATCGCGGCCAGGCGGGGTTCGTCGACGTCGCGCAGGAGGCGGGTGTCACCGATCTTCTCGATGGTCGAGCGGTCGCGATGGCCGATCTCTTCAATCGGGGTCTGCTCGACGTGGTTGTTGCGAACGAGAAGGGCAGGGCGCTGCTCTACAAGAACACAGCGAACCCTAGCCACTGGGTCGAATTCAAGCTGGTTGGGACGCGCAGCAATCGCTCCGCGATCGGCGCCGAGGTGACGGCGGAGATCGGGCCCGGGCGTCAGCGCCAGGTGGTGGACGGTGGGTCGGGGTTCTGCAGCCAAAACGACCGGCGACTGCACTTTGGCCTCGGGGATCAGCGGTTGGGCAGCGTGACGATTCGGTGGCCGTCGGGCGAGACGCAGGTGTTGAACGGTCTGGCGATCGACCAGCTTCACGTGATTACGGAGCCGAAGTGACCGCTGCCCCGCCCGCTTCGGCCCAAGCACCGGCGCGCTCGTTCGCCGCGACGGCGATCGATCCGAAGTACCTCATCGTCTTCCTTATCACTCTTGTGTTGGTAGTCGGCGAGGCCCGCTACCACATTCTCGGCGGCTATCCGCGACTGGTGATGACGTTGGGTGTGTGCCTGGCGACCGAGGTACTGTTGTCGTGGTGGCTGCGGGGCCGCGTCGCGAATATCGCGAGCGCGTACATCACCGGGATCAGTTTGGCGCTGCTGATCAAGCCGCAGGCCAACATTCTCTGGCCGTTCGCGCTGGGCGCCTTTATCGCGATCGCGTCGAAATACGTGCTCACCTATCGCGGCCGCCACCTGTGGAATCCCAGCAACTTCGCGATCGCGCTGCTCGTGCTGGTGGCGTCCGACTCCGTCGCAATCCTCAGCCACCAGTGGGGCAACGATCTCGGCACGAACGTCGTGATCTGGACGTTCGGCTTGGGTGTAGCCTGGCGCGCCCGAGTGCTGCACGTCACGCTGACGTACGTCGTCTGCTTCATCGTCTTCGCATTGCTGCGCCATTTCATCGTGGGCGGGCCCCTGTTCGCCGAGCTCGCGCCGATCACCGGACCGATGTATCAGCTGTTCGTCTTCTTCATGGTCACCGATCCGCGCACCACGGTGAGCACGCGGCGCGGCCGGATGATCGTGGTGGCGATCGTCGCGCTGGTCGAAACCCTCATCCGTCTCGCGGGCGACTATCAGATCGCGTGGCTCCGGCCGTTCTACGTGTCACCGCCGATTCTGGCGCTGGCGATGGTGGGGCCGCTGGCGATGTGGTGGGACCTGCGGCGGCGCCGCGCGTGAGCCTGTCCTGGCGACCAATCGCGGGGCTCGTGCTGCTCGGGGCGGCCGGGGTCACTGTGGCACTCTTCGCGACGCGGCATCACACCGAGCCGGTGCGCGCGGATAACGCCGTCGGAGACTCGACCTGTCTGGGTTGCCACGCGACGACGGCGAGCTTCGAGCAGACCGCCCACCGCCTGACTTCTACCTTGCCGACGCGCGCGTCCATTCAGGCCCGTTTCAGCGCCGGCGAGAATGTGCTCAGGACCGCGAATCCGAATCTGCATTTTCGGATGGACTCCACCGCGGCAGGCTTTTACGAGAGTGCGATCCAGGGACGCGCGCCCGACACGTCCGTCCGGCGCGAGCGGATTGACATCGTCACCGGCGTGCGGAAAGGCCAGTCGTTTCTCTACTGGCGCGGTGACCAACTGTACCAGCACCCGGTGTCGTATTGGGCGGGGATCGGATGGACGAACAGCCCGGGATACCGCGATGGAACGGCGTACTTCGATCGCCCCATTCGTCCGCGCTGTCTGGAGTGCCACGCATCCGGGTTCGAGTCGGTGGCCGACTCCAACGTCGTCAATCGGTATCGGCCTGCCACCGGGCTCCTGGGGATAACTTGCGAAGTCTGCCATGGCTCCGGGCGAGACCATGTGGCGCGTGAGCGCTCGGCGCTGTCCAGTTTGCGATCCCGCGCGATCGTGAACCCCGCGCGTCTGCCTCGCGCAAACCAGGTGGACGCGTGCGCCCTGTGCCATAGCGGGACGGCGCCGCTTCGGACGGCTCCGTTCTCGTTCGTTCCGGGGCGGCGTCTCGAGAAGCGATTTGACCTGTCGAGTCCGCCCGACACGGGCGTGGCCGACGTGCACGGCAACCAGGTCGCGCTGCTGGAGCGCAGCGCATGTTTCCGTGCATCGCAAATGACCTGCGCCACCTGCCACGACGTGCACCGCGAGCAACGGGACGTCGTCGCGCTTTCCGGGCGCTGTCTCTCTTGTCACACCGTCCAGAGCTGCGGACTCTTTGCGCGCCATGGAAACCAGCTGATGGGCCGCTGCGTGGATTGTCACATGCCGCTGCAGCCGTCGCGGATACTCGTCTCCAACTCCCTCGGCCGTCAGTTACGGCCGCAAGTGCGTTCCCACTGGATCAAGGTCTATCCAGAGTTTCGGTCGCCGTGATCCCGGGGACGACATGACCCGTCGTTCGGCGCTTTCATTCGTCAAGCGCAACGGCATCGTCCTCGAAAGCGCCCGGGGTCCGGTCCCGAATCTCGCCGAGGCGGTGGTCGGGGGGCGCATTCGCGGCAGCTGGTGGGGCCACGCGAGGGGAAAGGAAATCTTCTGGCTGACGCGCGCGATCCGCGACTCGGCCGACGTGCTCGTCTGCCGGCTCGTCGAACGAAAGATCACGTACGTGCATCGGCGGCTCTGGCCGGCGCTCGTCCGGTTGGCGCGCAACTTCGCGCGGCGTGACCTGGCGGCGGTGCAGGAAGTCCACACCGCCGGCGGCCGGCACGAGGAGCGGCTTGTGCCGTTCCCTCGCTGGGTGCCGCCGGCGGTCAAGCGCGCCGCGCGGCGGCTCGCCGTCGCCGACGCGAGGGCGGCTCTGGGACCGGCAGGCGAATTTCTGTGATCCCCCCGTCACGGCATGCACCCGATCATCCCAGCCCGCGATCGCGCGTAGATTAAGGAACATGCGTCAATTCGCAGCTGTGCTCGGGTGCCTGCTCTTTGCAGCCTGTCACCGTCCGACCGACGTCCGTGGCATGTACGTCAATGACGACAGCTCGGGCACCCTCTTTCCTTGCGCTGACCCCAAGGTCGCGATCGCGGTGCCGGACTCGGCGCTCACGGCGCGCTACCGCGCCACCGTCGTGGCAAACAAGCCGGTGTTCGTGCGTCTGCGCGGGATAAAGAGGCAATCGGGCAGCATCTACAGTGGACGTCCCTATTTTCAGGTGCAGCAGATCCTCGAGGTGCGGCTGCGCGCGGCGGGCGAATGTGCTGGCGTCGCCGAGTCCATTGCCCCCTTCTTGCCTGATCGCTAGACGTCGTGGGCAACCTTCGGGTCAGTACCTTCGCGGTCTCAATCGACGGCTTCGGCGCCGGTCCGAACCAGGATCTGCAGAATCCGCTCGGCGTCGGCGGCGTCGCGCTCATGGACTGGTTCTTCCCGACGCGAACCTGGCAGCACATGCACGGTCATGAGGGTGGCGAGACCGGCACGGATGACGAGATCGCCGCGCAAGGTCTTGCCGGCCTGGGCGCCTGGATCCTCGGCCGCAACATGTTCGGCCCCGTCCGTGGACCGTGGCCGGACGAAAGCTGGAGAGGCTGGTGGGGAGAGGAGCCGCCGTATCACACTCCCGTCTTCGTGCTGACTCATCATTCTCGGCCTTCCTTGCGAATGATGGGCGGCACCGAGTTTCGCTTCGTGACCGATGGAATTCACTCGGCGCTCAAGCAGGCCAGAGACGCGGCGGGAAATCGCGACATTCGACTGGGCGGCGGGGTCTCGACGATTCGGCAGTTTCTGCGCGCCGGGTTGATCGACGAACTGCACCTGGCTGTTAGGCCGGTCCTGATGGGTAGTGGTGAGGCGCTGTTCGCGGGTGTGGATCTGCCTGTGCTGGGTTACGAAGCGGTCAAGCATGTTGCCGGCGAGCGTGCGACCCATGTGTATTTGCGGAGGCGCGCCAGATGAACGCTGTTCCGGGACAGAACCCCATCGTCGTTCGGTATCTGCGCGGAGAGGTGTCGCTCGAGGTGGCGGCGACCGAGTTGGCCCGTGTGGTGCGCGAGGTGAGACAAGCGTTCGAACGGGGCGAGCGGCGAATTCCGAGCGAGCTCGTCGAGCAGAGTGTCGAGCCGTATGACTTTACGGAAGCGGATCATCCCCAATTGCGTACTTTGTGGGACCTCGTCGAAGCGAAAACGGACACGACCGACGAACGCGCTCGGGAATACCTCGCGAGCGTTGGAGATTCAGCGTTCGACCAAATCGTTCGTGCCATCGGGGATGACGTAAGGGCAACCCTCGGCGAGACACAGCTCAGAATCGTCTGGAGTTTCGCGGCGGACGCGCGGAAGCTCGATACTGACGATCCCTCATGGCGGTTCATCGAGAACGTCCAACAGTATTTCCAGGACACGTTCGTGGACACGACGTGGCCCGCGTGCCCTCGACATCCGAATCACCCGCTCGATCACGCCGACGGCTTCTGGCATTGCCCGCGAGATCACACCGCGGTCGCGCGACTCGGCGAGCTGCGAGTTCGGCAGAGCTGACAACGCCGTGCCTACGCCGGTCTCCCATGCTGCCGTTGGTTTTGCAATCGCTGCCTGGACCCAGCAGCGACCACTGACGCGACAGGTCTGCCTCGTCGCCGCGGCCTGCGCCGCCCTGCCCGATATCGATTATTTCGGATGGCCCGTCGCGCACCGCGCGATCACCCATTCGCTTGCGTTCGCGGTCGTCGGTGCCGCCGCGGCGACATTCATCTTCTTCCGTGGCCCGCAATGGGCCCGGCAGCGTACGCGCCTGGCCCTGGTTTCTGGCCTCGCGCTGCTGTCCCATGGCTGTCTCGATGCGCTGTCGACGTATTCGTTCGGTATTGAGTTCTTCGCGCCGTTCTCACAGCAGCGCTTCGCTTTCCATGGACACCGCTGGGCGATCCGAATGGCACCTTAGCAGGACAACTCGTCCAGGAGGCCATCGTCGTACTTCTTCCGGCGGTCGTGCTCGCATGGCTGGCGTTCAAGGTCCGGGGCCGAGCGACCTCAGCTCGGGCCACATCGGGGTGATGAGGATCGTTCTGGCGCGTCACGGCAGACCGGCGTGGGACTTTCGGACGCCGATCCCGGGACACGCGCTGGGCGAGTGGCTTCGGGGCGAAGAGGAGGCGCCGCTCGACGCGTCTTCCCGTCCCAGCGCCGAGCTCGAGCAGCTCAGTAAGGAGGCGAGATGCCTGGTCGCGAGTCCGCTACGCCGGTCGCGGGACTCGGCGCGGCTGCTCGCGCCGACGACATCGCCGCTCGTCGATCCTTGCTTTCGCGAGGCCGAGTTGCCGTCGGCGATCCGGTCCGGCCTACGCCTCCGCCCGGAGATGTGGGCTTTGCTCGCACGCACGGCGTGGTTCTGCGGCTGGTCAGCGGGCGTGGAGAGCTTCAAGGCCGCTCGCGAGCGTGCGGCGAAAGCGGCGTCGGTCCTGACGGGCCACGCCGAGGAGTCCGGGGCGGTTGTGCTCGTGGGACACGCATTGATGAACGTCCTGATTGCACGGCGACTCCGTGCTTCGGGATGGCGCGGTCCGCGCCTCCCGTCGCCGCAACACTGGACCTTTGGAGTCTATGAGCGGAATAATGACGGCCGTCAGGCCGTCAGGGTCACAACCCGATCCGCATGACCCCGCGCGAACTCGGTGTCGTGCGTCGCGATGAGCAATCCTCGGCCCTCTTTACTCAGCTGATGCAACGTCGCGCCTAGCGCGCTGCGGCGCGCCGGGTCGAGCGCCGCCGTGGGTTCGTCCATCAGCAGCAGCGGAGGATTGGGCGCGAGTGCGCGCGCGATCGCGACCCGCTGCGCCTCGCCCCCGGACAGTTGACTCGGCCACGCAGCGGCGCGCGTGCCGACGTCCAGCGACGCGAGGAGCTTC
The DNA here is from genome assembly GCA_036394755.1 of Gemmatimonadales bacterium. Classification (GTDB taxonomy): domain Bacteria; phylum Gemmatimonadota; class Gemmatimonadetes; order Gemmatimonadales; family GWC2-71-9; genus 20CM-2-65-7. Next base: position 22,323 of record DASWEL010000347.1, read on the forward strand.
GCTGCGACCTCCTCCGCCTCGCTGCGGCTCTGGCCGAGGACGTGCCGCAGCGCCAGGGTCACGTTGTCGAGTGCGCAGAGGTGGGCAAACAGCGCGTGCGCCTGGAAGACGAGCCCGACTCGACGCCGCAGCGGAACGAGCAGCGACTCGGGCGGCACGGGCCCGGGCGCCAGCGCGAATCCATCCACGACGATCCGCCCCTCATCGAACGGCTGCAGCGCGGCCACCGCGCGCAAAGCCGTCGACTTCCCCACACCCGACGGGCCCATCAACGCCACGATCTCGCCGGGCGCCACTTCCAGCGAGAGCGCGCGCAGCACCTCGCGGGAGTCGTAGCGAACCGTCAGCCGGTCGATCGCGAGCAACGCGCTCATGCGGCCGGCCGCCAGCGGCGCTCGAGCCGTCGTGCCAGACGCGCGAGCGGCAGCGACATCGCCAGGTACACCGCGGCGCACAGCACGCCCGGAACGACCCAGCTCCCCACGTTGGTCGCGTAGATCGCCGTCTGCTTGGTCAGCTCGACGACCGTGATCACCGATACGAGCGAGGAGTCCTTGAGCAGGGCGACGAAGTCGTTCGTCATCGGCGCAAGCGCGAAGCGCAGCGCCTGCGGCCCGCGCACAAGCCGTAGGATTTGGAGCTCGGACAGGCCGAGGGTGCGCGCGGCCTCGAGCTGTGCGCGGGCCACCGCCTCGAGCGCTCCGCGATAGATCTCGGCCTCATAGGCGGCGTAGTTCAGGCCGAGTGCCAGGACCGCGGCGAGCAACGCCGGCAGCCGCACGACGCCTGCAAGGCCGTAGTAGATGACGAACAGCTGCAGCAGCAGCGGCGTACCGCGAATCACTTCGACGTACACCGTCGTCGACACCCGCAGCCAACCCGGTCCGTACACCCGGGCCGACGCCAGCACCAGTCCGACGATGACCGCCAACAGCATCGAGAGCACCGAGACCAGTGCCGTTACGCCAGCCGCCCGGGCGAGCGAAGGAAGATAGGCCAGTGCGTGCGAGGCAGCGGCCGTCCCCGCCGGCGCGGCGTTGGCGCGGACGGCGCGTTCGAAGAGCGCGCCTTGGCTCTGATCCCACACGTCCCAGCGGCGAAAGATCTGCTCGAGCGATCCGTCGCGCATCGCCTCGCGCAACACGGCATCGACCGAATCGCGCAGGATCGAATCAGCGCGTGCAAAAACGCCCACGTAGTGGCCCAGCGCGACCGGCTGCGCCAGGATCACAAACCCTGTGCCGCCGCCACGGCGCAACGCGCGCTGCGCGATGATGTGATCCAACAACACCGCGTCCACTCGGCCCGCGATCAGGTCGGCGTAGGGATGAACGTCGTCGTCGTACGAGAGGGGGACCAGACCCATCGAGTCGCGCGCGGCAACGAGCAAGTCGTACGCGATCGTGGCGCCGAGCGTCGCGACACGACGGCTACGCAGGTCGGCCAGACCATGGATGCGGTCGGCGTCTTCGGGCCGCACCGCGAGCACTTCGCGAAACTCGAAATACGGCATGGTGACGGCGTGCCGCGCGCGGCGCACGGGCGTGTCCTCGACCCCGGAGAGGCCGAGCGTGAAGTCACCGCGTTCGACGGATTGGTCGATGCTGGACCATTGCACCTGGACGAACCGCGTTCCGCGACGCCCCAGGCCACGCGCGATCCGCTCGGCGACCTCGACGTCGAAGCCACGGACGCGCGACGGATTGGCGGGGTCGGCCTCCACGAATGGCGCACCGCCTTCGGCGTCGCCGCCCCACACGAGCTCCCGACGGATCGCGCTCTGCGCTCTGAGGCTACTGGAGAGGCAGAGCGCGAGCCCGGTGACGCCGAACGTGCGGGCAGCTATCACGGCACTTAAGTTATGACCTCGATGAAAGCCATGCTGAGCCTGGCGGTCCTTGGTTTCGCGCCTCTGCTCGCTGCTGAGGGGCAGTTCGCGACGGCGAGCGCAGGTATGCTGGTGAGCAAGCGAGTGCCCGACGTAATCGGCGAGCTGCACGCGGAAACACCACCCGTCCGTGCTACGCGGGGGTGGATCACGCTCTCATGGACCGACGAGAGTGCCAAACCCACCGTCATAACGGCCGTCGAGCACGCGCTGGTGCATGTCAAGGACGCGGGCACGGGACTCGGTGTGGGAGTGCTGTGGCTCGAGCCCGACAACTACAAGCCTTACCCGATCATCGTGAGTAGCACCGTTGTGCCATTGCCGATTCCGCGGACGTCGTTCGTGGCAATCGCCTCGACGCAGCCGTTTCAGAAATTCGACTGGTCGCTCGCACTGGAGGTTGGCGTTACGCTCTGGTTCGTGCGCTAACCGCGGTCAACCAACGCCGAGCCTCGGCGTCCCCCGCCCACAACGCGGGCCCGAGCGGCGAGCCGAGAAAAATCAGCGTTCCACGCTCGACCTGGCGCCTGAGTCCTACCGGCCGGTCACCCGCCCACGCAATGATCGCGCCCTCGTGGTCGCCGAGCGGGACCACACGGCTGAAATCTCGCACCTTCGCGGCGTGGGGCCATGTGTAGTCGATATAGGGGACGCGCCGCGCGTCTGCCTTCCAGAGATCCACCGGGGATTGGACGTCTATCTGCAGATGCTCTCGCAAGAAGCGGCGATGCTGTCGAAAGTTCAAATCACTGGCGAATCCCCCTCCGGACTCGATGATGACCGTTGCTCCATTGCGCAGCGCGTTTGCGATGCGTTGCATGCCATCCACGGGGATGGTAAGGACCGCAGGAACGATGAGCAGCGAGCAGCGATCGCAACCACACCGCTCTGCGGGAAGAGCGGAGGCGTAGCCTTGGAATGACTCTGGGAGTACGCGCGGACCCGGGATTGGGAGCAGGCGCCACTGGCTTACAGCCCGCGCCGCCACTTCCGGCGGGGGCATCAGCATGCCCCACGAGCTTATCATCAGCGCTCCTGCACCTGCGGTTGAGCTGAGAAACTGCCTCCTGCTCACCTTCATGCTCAGAGCCTCCCCGAAATCAGCCGATCCATCGCTTGCGCCGTGTCGTAGAACTGCTGATCCGGGGCGTAGCGGTAGCGCGCTTCCATTTCCGCGATCAACCAGCCGTCGTAACCCACTTTCGTCATTGCGGCGCGGATGGCTGGCCAGTTGTTGTCGCCCAGAAAGAGATTCGTGTACACGCTCTGATCTCCGGAGCGCCCGCGATGTTTCAGCACGTCCTTCAGATGAATGCGCGTGATCCTCGGCCCGTGGATCTCGATCCACTGCTCGGCAAATCCGGTG
>DASWEL010000348.1:0-8333 GCA_036394755.1 Gemmatimonadales bacterium
CGGCCTCGCCCCACAGAGCCGCGCCGACGGCGATGCCGGCGCCGAAGGTGAATGCCGCTGCGGCGAAGTAGCCGGGCGGGTACGGGTAATAGGGAGGGTACGCCGGGGGCCAGGCCCCGTACACGACCGTGGGGTCGTAGCTCGGCACCTGGATCACTTGCGGGTTCGCCGGTTCGATCTTGATGATTGTCGGAGGCGCCTGGACGACCTGTACCGTCGTGGGAGCAGGCTGCAGCTGCACCGTGGTGGGCGGCGTCCCGACCGACGCGGCGGGCTCGACGATAACGTTCTGCTCCGGTGTGCTCTTGAGCTGCCCCTCGGCCGGTGCGCGTGCGCGCAAGCGCTGAACGGCGGCCATGAGCTCCTGTTGCTGTGAGAGGAAGGCGTCACCAAGCTTCTCCAGCCAGTCGAGCTTGTCGCTCATCATCCCGAGCACCTGGGGAAACGTCGTCAGAGACTTCACGCTGTCGTCCCAGGGCTGTTGCTTGAGGGCCTCGTTGAGTGGATCGCCTTTCAAGCCGGGGTTCTCCTTGACCAGGCGGGCGGCCTGCACGACCTCCAATGGGTACGTCGAGGCCATCAGGATCTGGGCCAGCAGCGCGTCGGGGTGGAGCGCGATGGGCGCTACCAGCTGATCCAGCTCTTCCGGCTTGAACGTCTTGGCTGCGTCCTGCGCCGTCGCGGGCAGCAGCGGCCCCAGCACCAGGCACAGCATGAGCCACGTGACGATCCTTCGATTGATGCTCATGATCTGCTCTCCCGTTGGGGCGAAGGCGTCGGCGCCTGTCGCGGTCCGCATGTGGAACCTGGAAGGCCTCCCGTCGCGCGCGCAGCCGCGAACCAGCCATGCGCGACGACGAGAAGAATGGCTTTGAGGAGCAACGGCCCCAGATCGTTGAGCGCGGCGCGGGCGGTGCGCAGCAGCGAGCCGTCGTCGGTCATCACTGCGTGTCCAGGGTGACCGCGAGCGCGCGGGCGTAGGTGATGCGCACGAGCTTACTCGACGCCGGGTAGCCCGATTCCGGGACCTCGATCGTGACCGCCTGGTAGTACTGCGCGATCACGGGGTCGCCGACGCCGACGAGGTCAAGCTCCGCGGGATCGCGCACCTCGAGAACCAGCAGGCCACGTTCGCGACAATCGCGCACCTCGAGAACCAGCAGGCCACGTTCGCGGCGCAGGAGCGCGACAGTGCCGAGAGTCCGGTCGATCGCGTCCACGATGCCCCGCACCGTCACCGCATCCGCCACGCCGGCGGCGGGCGTATCCTCGGCGGCGGGCGACGTGAGCGGGAACAACAGAGACGCGGCCACGACGATGATCGGCACGACTCGGATCAACATTGGGCCCTCCAGCGACCGATCACTGCGTCGCGACGATAGCGTGCACTCGATGACGCCACGATCGGACCTTCGGGTGAGGGACGAAAGTCCCATGGCTCGCCCACGCGGCTGCGTGCGATCGTGCAGGCCGTCGAGGAGGAACCCATGCGGCTCACACGCGGAAATGCCGGAGCGATCGGCGTCGCGCTCACGCTCCTGAGCGGAAGCCTCGTCCCGGCCGCGGGACAGACGTTCACGTATCCGAGCAACGGGCAGAGCGCGCAGCAGGAGTCGCGCGATCGCGGCGAATGCCATCAGTGGGCTGTGCAGCAGACGGGCGTTGACCCGGCCTCGGCTGCCGCGATGCCCGCTGCGCCGCCGCCCTCCGCCCCGCCGCCTGGGCGCGGTGTGGCCCGCGGTGCGCTGCGCGGCGCGGCAGTCGGCTCGGTCGGCGGGGCCATCGCCGGAGATGCGGGAAAGGGGGCGGCCGCCGGCGCGGCGATGGGTGGCCTCATCGGCGGCATGCGGACGCGGGATCAGTATGCGGCGCAACAGGACGCGTACGCGCAGCAGCAGAGCCAGGCGCAGCAGGCGAGCGCGTCGCGTTTGGATGCGTATAACCGTGCCCTCAATGCTTGCCTGGCGGGGCGCGGCTACACGGTCAGATAGGGAGGACTTCTCATGCGCGTGCTGATTCCGATCGCTCTCGCCTCAGCGCTCACACTTGCCGCTGGCGTCTCCGCACTCGCTGAGCAGGCGTCGTTGCTGCTCTGTGCCGTGGTCAACGTCGTGGAGTGCAGCGCGCAGGGTGATTGCCAGCGCTCGACGATCGAGACGGCGAACCTGCCGCGCTTCATCCGAGTCGACCCGGCGGCCAAGTCGCTGAGTTCTCCGGACGACGCCCGCACTGCCCCGATCCAGAGTGTTGAGCTGGTCAACGATCAGCTCGTCCTGCAGGGCGGCCAGCAGGGACGCGCGTGGAGTGCGACGGTCGCCGAGAAGACGGGGCAGATGGCGGTCGCCGTCGTGGAGGATCAGACCGCGTTCGTCGTCTTCGGCGCTTGTACGGCCGCCGAGCCCGAGAGGCGGTGACGCCATGCGGTTCGTCCGTTGGCTGTTCGCGATCGCGGGACTCCTGGTGATCGGCGCGGGCTGCGCGACATCCGATGCCCCATCGGCGCAGCCCGCCGGCGCCGAGGCGCCGGACCGCACGACGCTCGACTGCCTCGACGAAGCGCGCCGGATGACGCCGGGCTTTGGCGGCCGGCCGCCGCAGATGAGCATCGACCAGGACCGCTACCAGCGCTGCCTGAGCGAGCGACGCCAGACCGGCCCGGCGCCGGCGCGCTGACGTCGTGCCCGCCTCCGGAGGAATGGGCCCGTGACGTGGCTGCCGCGCTATCACCTGAGGCACTTCGTCGCGACCAGCTTCTGGTTCGTCCCGGCGCTGGCGATGGTGGCCGCCGTCCCAGCCATGCGGCTCGTCCTCTGGCTCGATACGCGGACGCAATGGCACTGGTTCGGCTTCAGCGTCGAGGGCGCACAGGCCATCTTGAGCGGCCTGTCCTCGTCGATGCTGACCTTCATCGTGTTCGCGGTGTCCGGGCTGCTGCTCGCAGTCCAGATCGCGAGCGGTCAACTCACGCCGCGCATCATCAGCCTCGTGTTCGCGCGGCCGATGCTCAGGATCTCGGTCGGGGTCTTCGTGTTCGCGTACGCGTTCACGCTGGCTGCGCTCGGCCGGATCGAGACCGTTCGCGTTCCGGAGCTGCTCGTGACGGTGGCGGTCCTCCTCACGCTGGTGAGCATCGCCGTCTTCTTCTGGTTCGTGCAGCAGCTCGGCACCGGTCTGCGGCCGGTATTCATTCTTCAGTCGCTCTGGGACACGGCGTGCGGGGTCGTCGACCGCGTCTATCCGGATCTGCTGAACGCCGGCGGTGCCGCGGCGGCCGTGGCGGTGGGGCTGGTCGGCAACGGCACGCCGCGGATCATCCTTCACGTCGGTGCTTCGGGAACGTTTCTCGCCTTCGGCCAACGTGAGCTGGTGGCGCTAGCACGTAGCGCCGGCTGCGTCCTCGAGCTGATTCCCCAGGTCGGCGATTTCGTCGCCCACGGCGACCCGCTGTTCCGGGTCCATCCCGGCACGGCGCGCGTGAATGAGCGTGCTCTGTACCATTGCGTGGCGTTCGGGCACGAGCGGACGCTGGAGCAAGATCCGGCCTTCGCGTTCCGCATCATGGTGGACATCGCATCCCGAGCACTCTCGCCGGCGGTGAACGATCCGACCACCGCCGTCCTCGCGATCGATCAGATCCATCGCCTGCTCGCCTACCTCGGGCAGCGTGACCTCGATACGGGACCGATGCGCGATGCGCACGGCCAGGTGCGTCTGGTCTACGCGACGCCGAACTGGGAGGACTTCGTCACGCTTGCCGTCAGCGAGATCAGGTCCTTCGGCGTCGGCAGCATCCAGATCCCGCGCCGCCTCAGCGCGATGCTCGAGCACCTCCTCGAGGTACTACCTGCCAGCCGCGCGCCGGCCCTGCGCCGGGAGCTGTCGCTCCTCGAGCGCGCAGTGGACCGGCAGTATGTCGAAGACGAGGATCGCGAGCGCGCGCGGCATCCCGATCGGCAGGGACTCGGCGGATCGGCCGCATCGGCGACACGCACCAGCGACTGAGCGTTCGCGCCGCGGTGGCGCTATCGACCGTCGGCCCTACGCCCTTCATCGTATTTCGTGCACGAGGGCGTCGCGATAAACAGAGACAGCCGAGTGCGATGACACTCGGAAGGAGGAGACAACCATGAGACGCGTGCTGTTCGTCGCTGCTGCGCTTGTCGTCGTCGCTGGCTGTTCCGCCCGCCCCGTGGGCGGACCGGATGGCTGGAAGGTCTATGGACCATCCGGACCGCAAGGCGTCGCCGGGCCTGCCGGGCTTGCCGGGGCAGCTGGGCCGCAGGGGATTGCCGGCGCGCCCGGCCAGATGGGTCCCCAGGGACAGGCCGGTGCTGTCGGAGCGGTGGGACCGAAAGGCGCCGACTTCGTGTGGACGGCGTTCTCCGACGTTCTGTTCGATTTCAACCGCGCCGAGATCCGCGAAAGCGAGGCGAGCAAGATCGCCGATCTCGCCTCCGTGCTGAAGAGCCATCCACGATACAAGGTCGAGCTCGAGGCGTACACGGATCCGCGTGGCACGGACAAGTACAACCTGGCGCTGAGCCGGCGCCGCGTCGACGCCGTTCGCAGCGCGCTCGTCGCGGCCGGCGTCCCGGCGGACGCGATCGAGGTCGGGGCGTACGGCCAGATGACGCCCAAGTGCGCGGCCAAGACCGAGGAGTGCTGGCAGCTCGGTCGTCGAGTCGAAGTGAAGGTCATTCCGGCTGCTGGCGCCGAGGCCAGCGCGTCGCCACAACTGGGCCAGGCCAAGTAGCGACCTGGGGAGGTGAGATTGTCATGAGAGGATGTCTCACGAAGACGGCTGCGGTTGCGATCGTCGCCACGGCGATCGCGGGATGTGCATCGACGGCGACGCCGCGAGTCGGTTACGGCGGTCCGCCGCCGCTGTTCAAGTACCAGGACGGCTACGTCGAGGATCGCTCGCCCTACGGACCGATGCCGACGAATGCGGGCGAGAACTCGACGATCCCGGGCTCCAGGCGTTACTACTGGATCCCTGGTTCTGCGGAGTGGTACACGTTCGCCGGTCCGAACGGTCCGGCCGGGCCGGACGGGTCGGTCGGGCCCGCAGGGCCGCAGGGACCGCAGGGCAGCGCGGGGGCCGCGGGTTCGTCCGGACGGTCAGGAATCGCCGGTGCGTGGGGAGCGCAGGGAGCGTCGGGTCGGTTGGTCGTCGAGAGTCATTGAACGCCGAGATGTAGAGGCTCGGATCGGCGAGCGGAAGCGGGTTCCCGCTTCTTGCTCGCCGATGTTGTCTGCGGCAGCGGTCCGGTCAGGCTGGGCTCGCGCAGTCGGCTCGACGGATCGCATCGATCAGCGCGGCGTCGTCGAACGGCTTGCGCAGGTAATGCAGGGCGCCCGCACGCCGTGCGCGCTCCCGGTTGGCGACGTCATCGTGCGCCGTGATGAAGATCACCGGCGGCTGTGTCCCCCCCAGCGCGCGTAGTCGTTCGTGCAACTGGAAGCCATCCATTCCGGCGAGGCATACGTCGAGCACCATGCAGCGGAGCGGCATGCTCCGGTCGGATTCCAGGAACTCCTCCGCCGAGGCGAAGATCCTCACGACGAAACCGGCGGCGCGCACGAGCCTTCCCATCGCTCGAAGCAACGAGGTATCGTCGTCCACGATAGCGACGAGCCGGCTGCCGACGTAGTGATCTCGGGATGCTACAGAACTGGGCTCGCCCGACATGGCCCAACACTACACCTCGGACGGTGTCGAGCGTCGTCAGGCCTTGGTCGTAGGCAGTTTTATCGCTGCGGATCCGAGCCGGTGGGCAGGTTGATACGCTCGGCCATGTGGACGAGATCGGCCACGGAGTTCGCCTGCATCTTCTGCATGACGCGGCCGCGGTGGATCTTGATCGTCTTTTCGGCTGCGCCCAGCTCGTCGGCGATCTGCTTGTTCAGGAGCCCCTTGACGACGGTCTCGAAGACCTGGCGCTCGCGGGGCGTCAGTGTTCCCACCCGGCGCTCGATTTCGACGCGGATCGCCCAATTGGCACGCCGCTCGCGACTCAGCGCAAGCGCGCCCCGAACGGCGGCGAGCAGCTTGTCGTCCCCGAACGGTTTCTGCAGGAAGTCCACGGCTCCGCTCTTCATGGCGCGCACGCTCGCGGGCACGTTACCGTGGCCGGTGATGAACACGATGGGCAGCGTCTCCTGGACCTCTCCGAGCCGGGTCTGCAGATCCAGGCCGTTCAGCCCCGGCATGCGCATGTCGAGGATCAGACATCCCGGCTTGTCGGCCCTGCGATGATCCAGGAACGCCTGCGCCGAGTTGAATGACATGGCACCGAGCCCGGAGGCCCGCATCAGCCGGCAGAGGGCGCGGCAGACCGTGGCGTTGTCGTCCACGATGTACACCATGCTATCGCTCATCGTCCCGCACCCTCCCCTCGTGCGAGAGCTCGATGTGCCCGGTCAGATCATGTTCGGTGTTACGCGTCGCCCACATGCGTCCACCGTGGGCGTCGAGAATCGATCGACTGATCGACAGTCCCATGCCCAGCCCTGTGCTCTTGGTGGTGACGGACGGCTCGAAGATCCGCTCGAGGTCGATGTCCTTCACGCCGGGACCGCTGTCGCGCACCGAGATCTCGATGATGCCCGCATGATGCTCGACGGTCTCGACGCTGAGGAAGGCCCGCCCGGTCGAGCGATCCGCCATGGCTTCCGCGGCGTTGAGCACGACGTTGAGAACCACCTGCTGGAGCTGGATGGCGTCCCCGAGCACCGGGGGCAGGTCCTTCGCCAGCGAGAGCTGCACGCCGATGCCCTTCGACTCCAGCTCGCCGCGCAGCAGCATCATCACCTCTACGATCAGCGCGTTGACGTCTGCACGCTTGTGTTCCGACCGCTCCTTGCGGAACAGCCCTCGCATCCGGCGAATGACCTGGGCTGCCCGCTTGGCGTCGGCGGCGATGTCCGCCAGCGCCTCCCGTAGCTCTCGCTGGTCGGCGGTTCCATAGGTGACCAGCAAGCGAGCCGCCTGGGCGTTGGCGACGATCGCGGTCAATGGCTGGTTGATCTCGTGGGCCAGCGAGCCTGCCAGCGCACCCAGCGTCGAGGCGCGCAGGGCGTGGGCGAGCTCGTCGCGCTGGCGTCGTGCGTCGGCCTCCGCCCTCCGCCGCCGCGTGATGTCCACGTGCGAGACGATGGCGCCACCCTCGGGACGCTGGAAGGGCTCCACGGCCATCTCGAACCACCGCTCCTCGGTGCCCGAGCGGGCCGCGTACTCCAGGGTCGCTCGGGGACGCTCGCCGTCGAGAACGGCCCGAACGGCGTTGGCCAAAGCGTCTGCGCCGACGTGGCCCGCTCGCTCGCAGGCCTCGAGGTAGTTCGCGCCAACCGGGGATCGAGGCGTGTTCCAGCCGCCGTCCGCGAACTCGGTCCACGACGCATTGACGGCGGCGACGACGCCTTCCTTGTCGAGAGCCGCCACGTGTCCGTACAACGAGCCGAAGATGGCGCTGCGAAGCGCCAGGCTTTCGAGCAACGTCGCGTGCGCGGCCTTGATCTCCGTGACGTCAGTGCGCGCGCCGACGTAGCCGCTGAACGCACTATCTCGCCTCCGCGCCGCAGGGCCCGCGGAGGCGCGCGAACAAAACCTCATGGTCGCATGTAGCATAAGTAACCAACGAACCGCAATCGCTGAACGGTCTATAGGACCAAAGTCCGATGAACGGAGAATCCGCGATCCGCACCTGTAATTCGCGTACCTCTTGGCTTGGGCGCGGGTTCCCGGATCGTGCCGAACGCGCTCTCGTCACGGCCCTCACTCCGCACCGTGTGGCAGTCTGCAAAAGGGGCTCCCGCCACCATGAGCGCTACTCTTCGCGAACTTATTCGCGCGGCGGCCGGCGCGAGGCGTGGAACGATGAGCGCCACATGGTCTGGAACCTTTGCTGTGGCGAGCGCTGCTGAAGCCGCCTACCGACCCGCCAATCTGGCTCATGAGACGTCCGCGAATTTGGTCGGCCCCTGCAGGATCTCTACGATCGTCGAGTGCGGAGAGGTCCCGAACGTGATCGAGCGGAGCATCGTCCCGAGTGTACGTACGTCCGCGTGGCGGAACCTCCCGATCATGTCGCCGTTTGAGCTGCCCCACGGCTAACACGAGTCGATGCATCGTGAGAGGGGGCATGCACTCTCGGACGTCACGGAGGCTCACGACCAGTCACAAGCGAGATCTCATAACCCAACGGTCGCTGGCGGTGTCTCGACGACTGCAGCGGGTTGACCAGAATGCCAACGATCTTGGCAACACATGCGGCAAAGCACGGCCCATTTGCTTAAGTGATTCAGCCTGACGGAGGCCGTAACCACACGTA
>DASWEL010000349.1:0-42034 GCA_036394755.1 Gemmatimonadales bacterium
TACGATTCTCAAACTCAACTCCGTGCAGCTGAGCTTCAGCAACAGCGCGAGCACGGTACAGACCCAGAAGCTGTATGTGGACGACCTGCTTGTTCTCACCGCACGGCCGTGACAGCGCCCCGTTGGGGGAGGAGGCTGTCATAGACGTCGGCATACCGGGCGACCATCCTTGAGATGTGATACTCCAAGGCCGCCCGGCGGCTGGCGCGGGTAGCGAGTTCGCGCGCACAGGTTGGCGCTGTGAGCAGCTTGTCGACCGCCGTCGCCAGGGCGGGAGCATCGCCGGCCGGGACGAGCACGCCCGCGTCTCCATCGGCGAGCACGTTGCGAACCTCCCCCACGTCGCTCGCCACGATGGGGCACCCGGACAACATGGCTTCAAGCAGGGCCAGCGGCAGCCCCTCGGATAAAGACGGCAGCACGAAGACGTCGGCGGCCGCGAGCACGTTCGCCACGTCCTCGCGGAGCCCGAGGAGGTGTAACCGCCGCGCCACGCCGAGCTCCTCAGCCTGGGTCCGCAACGCCTCGGCGGTTTGGCCACGCCCCGCGATCGCGAGATACAGGTTCGGGTGCCGCTCGCGCAGCAGCGCCAGTGCCTCGACTGCGAAGCGATGCCCCTTCACGGGATACAGGTTGCCAACGGCGAGCACCAGGCGGTCCTCGGACGCAAGGTTGAGCTCCTCCCGTAGGGTCGAACGCGCAGCAGGGACGTAGCGGACCCCGTTGGTGATCGTCGTAATCTGCGAGGCGGGCAACCAGAGATCTCGACGGAGTTGGCGAGCGAGCTCGTGCGACACCGCGACGATCCGGCCGCCCAGGGCTATGGCAGCGCGCAGCGCGAGGCGCCGGCGTAGCCGATGCGCGTAGTAGCGTCCCCCGTGCATCGTCACGACGTGCGGCACGCCTGCTTGCCATGCGGCCCACGCGCCGTACACCGCCATCGAGAACTCGTGACAGTGAGCGAGCGCGATCCGATACCGACGGAACACGCCGGTGAGCCAACGGGCGCACTTGAAAGAAACCGGACGATCGAGCCGGAAGTACTCGATCGCGACCCCACTGCCGGCGAGCTGCTGCGCGAGCCAGCCCTCACCGTTGGCAGGGAGTACGACGAGGTTGTGAGCGCCCGCTTCCTGCAGCTCGCGGGCCAGGTCGGCGACCATGCGCTCCGCGCCGCCCGGACCGTCGCACTCGATCAGATGTGCGATCCGGAGACCACGCAGGCCGTTGCTAGCCATGTGTCAGGTTGTTGGCGAGGGCAGTGCAGGGTAGCGCGGCACCGTTCCCTCACGCCAGCGACGTAACCGCTCGAACACTCCCACCACGCGCAACCGGAGTTTCAGTGCTGTGTCGCTCCGCGTCATGCAGAACCGCGGCAGATCGTCTTCGTTGCGCTGCTGTTTGAGCACTGTGCCCGCAAGCGTCAATGAGGCCATCATGCCGGCCTCGCGAGCCGCGTGCACCGTGCGCCTGTCAAACAGGCCAAACGGGATTGCCAGGATCGGTACGACGTTGGGATAGCGTTCGCGTACCCTGTCGTAGCCTGCCGTAATCTCGCGGTGCAGTTCGGCGTCGGGCAGCAGCGGCAAGACGGGGTGTGAAACCGTGTGTACCGCCAGATCAACCGACGGCAGTGCAGCGAAGCTGTCCAACTCCTCGAATGTCATAGATCGCTGCTGCGTACACGTGCCGGTCTCGTGCTCCAGATCACGGAGTAGGTGGTCCAGTTCCGAAGGCCATCGCCCGGTATGCGCTGCCAGAACCCACTGGCGCAGCGGTCGCAATGGACCGTAGTGGGCAAGCTCTCGGCTGCGGTAGGCAGCCGGCAGGCCTGTGGTGTCTTCGAACGCTCGCCATCGCGCCGTGGAAATGCGGGGGAACACGTCGTCAATCCGATCCCACCAATACGATGCACCAGAGACGGCCGCTCCGGCGACGACGAATACCGTGACGGGGATCGCCTCGCGGCGAACAAAGTCAGCGGCCTCGCCGAGGAGGGAGGCGTACGCGTCGTCCATGGTGATGGCAACAAGACCGGCTGTGCTACGCCCGGCTCGGTTTCGCTGGACGAGATCGCGCAGCGGCACGAGCTGACCGATGCCCCGCGCCGCAGCGATCAATGATTTGAACTTCGCAAGTGGCACGTGGACGTCGCTGTACGACGGCCATGCTAGGGTCGTGACACCATGGAAGCAAAGGATCACGCCCGCCGAACTGCGCGGGCGCAACCCTAAGATAGAGAGCATGTCTCGTGACCGCTCAAGGCGGGACGTATGGCCCGCGTCATCCGCTGAACGACGCCTTCCCACGTGAAGTAACTCTCGGCCCGCTGGCGGCCTGCTCGCCCCATGCGGCGGGCTAGGACAGGATCGCTCAGCAGTCGCAAGAGACGGTCAGTCAGGGCGTCCAGATCATCGATTGGGATGGTAAAGCCGGTCTCTCCGTTCTCGATCATCTCCGGCACCGCCCAAGCGTCGGTCCCGATGCAGGGCAGGGCGAAGTACATCGCTTCGATAAATGCGATGCCGAACGGCTCGAACCGAGTCGGCAAGCAGAACACGTCTGCTGATCCGTACGCTTCCACGAGGGCCGCCCACCCACTCGGCTCGTCCTTGTTTAGATCGCCCAGAAAGGTCACCCCCGGCTCCGGCGCCGGCAGGGTGGGTGGACCGGCGATCAGCAGGCGTGCATTGGAAATCCGTTCCCGGACTCGGCGGAAGGCCTGGAGAAGCAGATCGCCGCCCTTGCGGTGGAACTGCCGCCCCACGAACAGAATCGCAGGTGCGTGGTTTGAGCCATTGCGAGGCTTGTCTCGCGGAATCCGAGTCGCGTCAAAGTTCGGCCCTGCATGTACCGCATGCACGCGGCTCGGCGGTAGGTCGAAGTCCTCGATGAACGATCGACGGAGCCGTTCGCTCAGCGTGAAGATGCCGGACGCACGGCGGTACACCTCCACCTCCCGCTGCGCCACCTGCAGCAACTCTGGAGCAGTGAGCGACACCGCGTCGCTATACCCCGAGGCCACGCCGTGCTCTGCCATCCGGATGTTCGAATCGCAGCAGAGGAAGTAGGGAACCGCGCCCCTCCCGAGTGGCTGGAACGCGGCGCCGATCTGGAGAATGAAGTCCACCTTGCCCCGTTGTGCGGCAATGTGGCGCCGCGCATTGCGTGAGCGCAGTCGGAACGGTTGCCCGCTGAGGTGAAACCTGGTCGCCCAGCGGCGTCGGTCGACGGAGAACGTCAGCGCGGCGCCGAGCAACCGCTCATTGCCGTAGAGGTCGACGTCTCTTGTCTCGACGGCGTGACCGGCAGCGCCGAGCTCATCGACCAAGCTCTTGGTTATACCGGACCAGGAGTCCCAAGACCGCGCATCCCCCTCACACAGCAGCAAGATTCTCAGCGGACGCATTTATCCCCCGGGAATGCTGATATAGGTGTGGTCGATGTACATGTACTGCTCCACCGGGGGCGGAATCTGGATCGTCGGAGCAAAATCGAATTGCAAAAACCCCACGCCGCCGCTGGGGTAGATCACCGTGCGGTGATCGCCGTTCAGCACGCCATCCACCCACCAGCGAATGATCCCATCTCCGGCGGTTCCCCACCGGTAGTAAAACTCGATGCGGTGCCATTCCCCGGGATTGACGTAGGTCGTGTTGACGTTGGGCAACCAAATCTTCTGTCCGTACGGGGCCCACTCGGTGTTCGCCCCGATGCGGTACGGCGGACCTTGGACCCACCCGGTCACTTCGTTGCCACCCTTGTGGTACAGGTTGGTATAGACTTGCCCCAGTCCGTTCGGCCTGGTCCACAGAAAGGTGATCTTCCCCCCCCCCGCCGGGTTGACGTACCAGTTGGGCGAGAGCTTCATCCACCACGCGGTATAGACTTCCCGCACAGGCGGAAGGCCGATCCAGTTCACACTCGGTTCGGCATCGCGAGCCATGTCAGGCGTGTCGATGATCCGAAGGACATGCGGCGGCGAGCGCGGCGCGCTTGCATCGAGGACGATGTCGTCATCCTTGGAACTGGTGCGCCGCAGATAGCTCCAGCCGGTCGGTGACTTGGCGGAGCCGAAGAAAAAGTCTCGCAAGCGCCCCAAGACTGGTGTGGGCGTGCGTGTCAACTCATCCCATGGTTGATCACTGAACTGCACGAACCCCGGCGGTTCGTGCAACGGCGGACCGGCGGCGCTCCTCGCCTCCAGATTGTCGGGCGGTGATCCGCAGGACAGCGCCGTGAGCGACGCGCTGAGCGCCAATGTCGCGAGGCTCCGAAACGAGCCGCCGACGAGTTCCTCGTAGGCTGAGCGGATGCTGCGGCCGACGACGCTCCAGCTGTAGGTCGTGACTGCGGTGTCCCGCGCATTCCGCTCGAGGCGAGTGCGCAGCCGACCGTCGCTGAGGACTTGAAGGACAGCGTCGGCGAACGCGTCCGGCGCGTCCCGAATGAGGATGTTCTGGCCGTCCACGGCGTCGAGACCCTCGCAGCCGATCGACGTCGAAACGATTGCTTTGCCCATCGCCCATGCGTCGAGGATCTTGAGGCGGGTCCCCCCACCGACGCGGATCGGCACAGCGCAGCAGCGAGCCTCCGCCAGCGCCGGGCGGATGTCGGGCACTTCCCCCAAGGCGCTGACGCCAGGCTCGGCGTCGAAGCGCGCCCGATCCGCCGGTGGGTTACGGCCGATCAATTGCAAGGAGGCCGAGCAAGATGCGGTGCGAACGATCGGCCAGATGTCCTGGAGCAAGAAGCCCACGGCATCCCGATTGGGAAAGCTGAAGGTTGGTCCCACGAACACGACCCGCCCGTCGACCGACTTCACGCCGTTGGGCTGGAAATACTCTGTATCGGTGCCGTTAGGGACGACAGCTGTGGCAGCGCCCGGCGCCAACGCCTGGAGTCGCCGCGCGTCGATGGACGACATCATGACGTTCAGGGCGATCTGTGGACACACGACGCGGGCCACGCGCTCGGCATGACTTGCCTGGAGGAGCAGATAGCGCCGCACCAGCGGATGGTCTACACGGTGCGCGCGCCGTCGGAGCAAATCGGGCTCGATGTCGTGGTGCGTACACGCGATGGGAACGCGCGGCAGGTCGGGAAGCCAGCGGTGCAGATCGAGACTATCCAAATGCACGATATCCGGCGCGCGCGTTCGCAACGTCGTGCGGAGTCGATCGGCGAATGTCCGGCTCTGGTATTCGTAATAGGTGTACGCGCGCCCGGTCACGAGACTCCGCAAGTGGTCCCAAAGTTTGCGGAGCGCCGATTGATCGTTGGGTATCGGAGTCGGCTCGGCGACGAAGCTCGCAGCAGCGAGCAGCGCGCTCCGTGCGGCCGCTCGTGCGGCGGGATCAGGCTGATGGTGCGCGCGCGAGAAGGCCACGAGATCGATATCGAAGGCCAGCCTCAGCTGTTTCAGGATGTGAAGCGTACGGGTGGCAACGCCGCTATGAGGTGGATACGGAAGGCACTGGGCGAGTACGAGCAGTCGCGGTCGGGCAGCCATCGGTTCGAGCCTGCTAGGCCGCCACGCGGCGCTGGAGTGGCCGGCGCCAGGCAAGCGACGAGTGGGGGGGGGGAGGGGGAGGGTGGCGCGCGATTTTTGCCAGCGCCAGCGCGAACGCCACGACCGTGTAGAGGATGTCGTGGTAGGCCAGCGACAGAAAGAACGATCCCGCCACAAAGCCGATGAGCGAGGCCGTGAGCACCTGGGCAAGCCTCGAGACGTCCGCGCCGGCCGGCCCGTCGCGCACCGCCTCTCGCGTCACGCGCCGGAGCGACCTGAATGCCGTCACAAGCAGTCCAATGAACAGCAGCAAACCGGGCACGCCGAGCTCCGCGCCGACTTGGACAAACGTGTTGTGTGCCGCACCCCAGCGCACGCCTCGGCCGCGCTCTTGGAGCCTGGCCAAAGGGGAAATAGTGCCTTCAGCGACGGCAAAGTTCTGGCCGCCGACGCCGAGCAGTGGGTGTTCCATCAGATAGCCGATGCCGCGCTTCCAAACCTTCAGGCGTCCCTCCTCGGACGTGAGGTTATAGTCCTCATGCGGGTTCAGAATCGTTTGCATTTGCGTCCAGTACCGGTCGCTCCCGGCCGCGAAGACGACGGTGAGGATGACAACGATCCCAGCCACCCGCGCCCGCGCCGGGATCGTGGTGAAGCCCAGCAGCACGAACATGGCGACGGCGAGCATGGCGATGAGGCCTCCTCGAGAGCCGGAGCGAATCAGGCCCACCGCCAGTACGGCGAGTCCCGCGCCGGCGAGGATCCGCACGACCAGTCGTCGTTGGCCGAGAACGAAATACAGCCCGATTGGCATTGCGGTGGCGATCAACGTCGCGAGGTCGTTGGCGTCGTAGTAGTACAGATGTCCGAGGCGCCAGTTATCGCCGCTGCCGAGCTGGAACCGGGAGAGTACGACGCCGGTGTAGAGCACGGTCGCGCCGCAATAGACGAACAAGAGACGCGACAGATCGGACGCGCCACGCACGCTCCCGGCGATTACGAGCAGCATCAAAACGGTTCGCGCGAAGTCGATCCAGAAGTGGAAGGCGATCCCTTGGTTCAAGGCGACAGGGACCGACAGGCCGCCCCACACCAGGAGGCCAAACAGGCAGGTCGTCGTGGGTGAGCGGAGCAGCAGGCCGATGCGCCGCCGTCCGGACTGCTGCAGCAGGTACAGGCCGACGGCGAGCACGGTGGCAAGCAGCGCGGGCCTGAAGAGATTCAGTATTGGGAACAGCTGGTGGACCCGCCCGATGGAGCTCGCGAGGTACACGGCGACGCACACAAGCAATAGATCCCAGGGCTGGGTCCGTGAGCCCGACACCGGCACAGCCATCGTGCTGACGTCCCTGGTCGTGCGTACAAGCTCAGCCATAGGCGCCACTCACTTCCGGCGCGACGATGTGCCTACGAACCGGTTCGGCCACTGGCGTCTGCTCGCGTACCGCCGCGAGGACGGTCCTCGCCACGGCCGGGTCGTAGCGGCGCGCTCGTAGAACGGACCACACGGCCAGGGGTCGGCCGCCGTCTCGGCGAGCGACTTTCGCCACGAAGCGCGCCGCCATGATGCCGCCGGCCAGGAGGCTGACCGGTACCCAAACCATGCGCCCACGCCAGCCGCGGTCGCGGAACAGCCGGAGCAGCTGCGCGCAAGTGCGCACAGCCGGATCCATCAGGTTGATAACGGGGGGCGCCTCAGCAAAGTGGTCCGCACACCACGCGATGACGGAGCCCGCCAGGCCGACTTCGCAAATCGCAAAGGGCAGCGTCGGTCGGCCGAATCCCAAATGCCAGCGGCCGAACAGTCGGCGCCCGACGAGCCCCGGGATTTCGACGTGGCTCCAATCGATCAGCGCTGCCGGCCGAATGATCCGGGCTTCAATTTCCTGCCGTGCCTGCGCCTCGGCGACGACCTCCTCGGCCACGCACTTTCCCCAGGTGTATGGCCCGTACCGCTCCGGGCGTACCGCGAGGGGTGTCTGCTCCGCTTGCCTCTCCCAGAACGCGCGCGGGGGACGCAGTACTGAAATGGTGCTGATGTAGACCAGCCGGCGGACCTGAGCGGCGCGCATGGCGGCCAGCACCTGCCGCGTCGCACCTACCGTATTGCGCTCGTGGGCGTCGAATCCACCATTCGTCTCGGCCGCGGCATGCACGACGACCTCAGCTCCGGCGAGGACGTCGGGCGCGACGCGCTCGGCCAAGTCGGTGCGAACCCACTCATGCACGTGCGGGTCGTCGGGCCGTTCCGACCGGCCGATGCCTCGCACGCGAAATCCGCGCCTTGCCAACTCGCGACAGATCGCGCGGCCGAAGAATCCGGCGGCACCGGTGACCACTGCGAGGGGGCGAGGCCGGGAGGCCGCTGTCTCGATCATGGGCGCCGGAGCGGGCGGGCGTGGCGTGACCGCGCTCCGGACGCGGACCGCGAGTCGCTCGTAGACAGCCGTCACACGTCGCAAATGATCTATGCTGACGGGCGAACGATCGCCCGCAGCCGCGGCGGCATAGAAACTCCCCAACAATTCCACCAGCCCCGGATAGTCGGCGCTGCCGATGAGCCGCTTCGTGAGGCTTGTGGCACTGCGCCATGCGAGCTGCGCCGCTTCCAGAAAGGGATTGGCGATCTTCTCCAACGGGCTCGTGCCCGCGTTCGCCGTACCGAGAACGATTGAGCGTACGAAATCGGTCGTCAGCGACCCGTGCGCGCCGCTGATGGTGAGTGTCGACGCTACGGGTCGGGCCCGCAGGCTGACGACGAGGCGCCCAGTCGCTTCACCGGCCCGCAGCAGTGCGTGCAGCTCGGTCGGCGTGGCCGTCACGTTGACGAGCTCGAGCGCCGCACCCGGATCGACGCTCTCAAGTGCGGCCACGAGGGTATAGAGCGGATGCGGCAGGACGTCCAGCAGCTGATCGGCGTGCGCCCGTTCCGGCGGTCGGTAGGGATCGAGCCGCGGCGGTCGAAACGCGAAGTAGCTATCCACGAGCGTGACAGGTCCTAGTTTGGCCGCGCTCCGCAATAACGGCTCGAACGCCCGGTCCCTGACCAGTTGGTGGCCTGCACAAATCAGGCGGTCGCGCTCGCGCGCCAGAGCGAACAACGTCTCGGCTTCCGACAGCGACTCCACGAACGGCTTCTCGACATATACATGCGCGCCCGCAAGGAGCGCCTGGCGGGCGGGCTCGAAGTGGCTGGCCGCCGGGGTGCAGATATGCGCGACGTCCGGCCGCGACTCCTCAAGCAACGCGGACAGGGAGGTGTAGGACTGAGCGCCGGCCCGCCGCGCGAATGCCTCCGCCGCGCCGACTCTCACGTCATGAACCCCGACGACGGTGTGCGCCATCGAGACTCGTCGCAGCGCTTGGAGATGGTGGCCGGCCATGGTGCCGGCGCCGATGAACGCAATTCTCAGGGGCGGAGCGCCGCTACTCAGCATGTATGCTATCAGTGCAAGACTGGAGCCAAGGCCAAGGCGCGGCGATGGAGGGGGCAGACGCAGCGCGCCTGTTGCATCGACGCCACGCTTTGCGACCTGCTCACGCGAGGGTCAACGGCACCAAGGCGACCCTACTCGGTGGGCGAGGCGGTTGTGCTCGTCAATCTCCGACAGGGCGTTCAACGTACAGCCGATGCCACACTGAGAAGGAGAGCAGTCCCCAGACAATGCGCTCTCGATTGTGTCGACCGGTCACGTGCTCGCGCAGCAATTGCTCCACGATCGCGGGGTCGAAATAGCCGAGGCGTCGTTGCCGGGCGGGGGATAGCTCATCCTCGACCATTTCACGTAGTTCGTTGCGCAGCCAGGCAGACGTCGGACCGACGAACCCGCGCTTGGGGGCGACAAAGTGGTCCTTGGGAAGCCGGCAGCGCATGGCCCGCTTGAGCAGCTGCTTGTTGCGCCACCACCCGATCTTCAGATGGTACGGCAACGGAAAGACCCGTGCGGCCAGTTCATGATCCACGAACGGCACCCGTATTTCGAGCGAGTGGGCCATCGACAGGCGGTCGCTCAGCGACAAGATGTCGTCGGGGAGAAAGGTCATGTAGTCGAGATATAGCCCCGCTGAAAGACCGCTAGGACACGCTTCGTCCGCACCCAGGAACCTGAATCGGTCTCGTGCCGCGGCTCCCGTAATCGTCGTGCGGAGTTCCGACGTGTAGAGGGCCGGCCGTTCCGCTTCGGAGATTCGGCTCATGAAGCTCAGGAACCGGTCGGGAAGGTCGCCGTCGCCTGACCGCAGAAACCGTTTCACGTGATCCACACGGAGCGTACCGGCGCGCGGCTCCGGAAGCAGGTCGGCCGCGGCGCTCGCGAACCGACGCAGTCGGGCGGGCAATTTGCTGTACACCTCTACGAGGGGAAGTCCGAGGTGGCGCGGATACCCGCCGAATAGTTCGTCTCCGCCGATGCCCGTCAGCGCGACCTTGTACTGCCGCCCAACGGCCTGCGACAACAACCATGTCGGAATGGCTGAGTCGTCGGCGTGCGGCTCGTCGAGCGCCCACACGATCGGCTCGAAGATCTCGCGAATGTCCGGCTTGACGTCAACCACCGTCAGGTCGACGTCGTAGCGGCGGGCAAGCTTGCGCGCGAGCCCGGTCTCGTCCGCGCCCTCCTGACCAGATCCGATGTACCGCGCCGTAAACGCGTGCGGACGCTCCCCGCCCAGGGACATGCTCGCCAAGACGCTCGAGGAATCCAGGCCGCCACTCAAAAAGACGGCGATAGGGACGTCACTGACGAGGTGCGCCTTGACCGACTCATCCACCCATTCCCGGACCCGTGCCTCGGGCGCGGCGGGACGCAGTGTAGGCTCGCGCGGCAGGTGCCAGTATCGCCGCGCAATGCTCTCCCCCGTTGTGCTCCAAACCAGGGTGTGGCCCGGTTCCAGCTTTCGCACGTCCCGGAACGGGGAGGCCGGCGTGGGGATGTACCCGAGCTGCATGAACATGTCGAGCGCTTCCCAATCCAGTGCGCGGGACGTCAAGCCCGCGGCGTGAAGCGCCTTTAGCTCCGAAGCGAATGCGATACCCCACGGCGCCTCGACGACATATAGCGGCTTGATGCCGAATCGGTCCCTGGCGAGCAGCAGTTGGCGTTGGGTCGCGTCCCAGATGGCGAACGCGAACATTCCGCGGAGCTGTGAGACGCAGTCCGGCCCGCGCTCCTCGTAGAGATGTAGGACCGTCTCCGTATCGCTATGAGTCCGCATCACATGGCCGCGCGCGATAAGACCGTGCCGCAGCTCGCGATAGTTGTAGATCTCACCGTTGAAGACGATGACTTTAGAGCCGTCCTCATTGAATATCGGCTGCTGCCCGCCGCTCAAGTCGATGATACTCAGTCGTCGCATCCCGAGGCCCACTCCGCCTTGCACGAAGAGGCCCTCCTCGTCCGGGCCGCGGTGCTGGAGCGTCGCGCACAAGCGCTGCAGCAGTGCCCGCGGGACGGGTCGATCAAGGTCTCGGTGGATGACGCCGGCAATACCACACATGGCTGGGCTCCCCTCTGCAAGAGTGACACCGAGGCCACGCCCGATGGGCAAATGCCCATGGCATAAGCGATGCTGAGCATACCGCGGCCAACCTCCGCTCGCGATTAGCGCGCAGCGCGTCCGTGGCGTCTGTGCAACGACTGCTGTTGGAGTGCTTCAGGCGTGACTGCGCTACGAACCCGGAACAGGTTAATGGCAGGGGTGAGTGATGAGCAACGAACGAGTCATTCTGTTGGAGTTCAATGAGCTGACTCCGGCGCTGGTGGAGCGCTTTATCCGAGCCGGGAAGTTGCCCAACTTCGATCGGTTCTATCGGGATTCCCGGGTCTACATCACCGATGCCGAGGAAACGCAGGACAAGCTCAATCCGTGGATTCAGTGGGTAACGGTACATAGTGGTCTGTCGTTCGCCGAGCACGGCGTGTTTCACCTCGGTGATGGACATAAACTGAAGCGCAAGTGCATCTGGGATCTCTTGTCAGACGCCGGCCTCCCGGTCTGGGTGTGCGGCAGCATGAATCCGAGATTCGATCAGCCGCTCAGGGGTTTGCTGCTGCCCGATCCGTGGACCACGACTGTCGCGCCCTATCCCGATGAGCTGTTGCCGTACTTCCGTTTCGTACAGCGCAACGTGCAGGAACACACCAATGACCATGTTCCGCTGAGTCGTGCGGAACAAGCCACGTTTGTCGCGTTCATGGTCAAGCACGGTCTCTCGATGGGGACCGTGGGCTCGATCGGGCGGCAGCTGATCCGCGAGCGCGTGGCGGGAAAGCGCTGGAAGCGCGCGGTGCTGCTTGACCAGCTCCAGTGGGATGTGTTCCGGCACTACTATCGCAAGCTGCGGCCGGCGTTCGCGACGTTCTTCTTGAACAGCACCGCGCACCTCCAGCATAAATACTGGCGGCACATGGAGCCCGAACATTTCACGATCATGCCGACACCGGCCGAACTCGCTGAGTATGAGGACGCGATTCTGTTCGGCTACCAGCAGATGGACAGGCTCCTCGGCGAGTTCATGGCGCTCGCGGGCAGGGACACGACACTAGTCGTGTGTACAGCGCTGAGCCAGCAGCCGTGTCTGATCTACGAAGACCAGGGTGGCAAGACTTTCTATCGGCCGCACGATTTCACCCACGTGCTCAAGCTCGCGGGCGTGGACGCCTCGTGCCGCGTTGCGCCTGTCATGTCCGAGCAGTTTCAAGTGTTGTTTGATAATCAGAATGATGCGCAGGAGGCCGAATCGCAGCTGCGAGCGCTGCAGGTGGACGACACGCCGGCGATGCTCGTGAGTCGCGATGGCGCTGCGGTCTTCACCGGTTGCAAAATCTACCGGCCGCTTGCACGAGACACGGTGCTGCGCGCCGGATCGGGGAGCACGGCGCCGTTCTTCGAGATCTTCTATCAGGGGGACGGGGTCAAGAGCGGGATGCACCATCCCGACGGCTTTCTATGGATTCGCACGCCGGGCCGCGAGCACCGCGTGAACTCGAAGAAGGTACCGCTTCGATCCGTCGCGCCCACGGTCCTGGAGATGTTTGGGATTTCGCCGCCGACTTACATGACGGCGCCATCGCTCTGCTAAACACTCCGGCAGGATCGGTCGCGTGCTAGGATCGGGGTGCTGAGACAAACGCCCCAGCGCCAAAACCCGGCCGGGGCGACAGGCTTGTGGGTGAGCGGAGCAGCCGAAGCGCCGTCTGCTGTGGCGCGCGCGCAACGCGCTCGGTGCCGGTGCGGTGCTGCCGTCGGCACGCGCCCACCGGCTCGCATGTTGCACCGGCGGTGGGCAATGAGCCGCCTTCTGATTACCGACGGAAACGAGCGCGCCGCCTTGGCCGCGGCACGCTCCTTAATCGGCGCGGGTCATGTGGTGCAGGTAACCGCGCCCACCCACATGTCCCTCGCGGGCGTGTCGCGTGGCGTCCGGTCGCACGCCCTCGCGACTGATCCCCTCAGAGAACCGGCGGCGTACGCAATGGAGCTCGCGGACGTCGTGCGTACCGAGAGTATCGATCTCCTGTTGCCGATTACCGATCCGTCGGTCGAGTCCGTGCTGGAGAACCGCACGGCATTTGGTGACGTCGTGGTGCCGTTCGCCGACCTGGCGACCTATCGGGCCGCTTCCGATAAGGCCCATATGCTGACCTTGGCGCGGGCGAGCGGCTTCGACGTACCCGAGACCCGCATTATCCAAACTGCTGACGGCCGCGACGCCAACCTGCCGGACGAAGGCTTCTTTCCCGCAGTCATCAAGCCGCATCGCTCAGTTGTGACCATCGGCCGGACGCGCTGCCGGACGGCCGTGACATCCGTTGCGAACGCGGCAGCCTGTCGACGGGCGCTCGCGGCCCTCCCAAGAGCGGCGTTCCCCGTGCTGCTGCAGCGGCGCGTCGCAGGGGTGGGTGAGGGCTTTTTCGCACTGCGTTGGGGTGGCCGAGCAGTCGCGCTGTTTGCCCACCGCCGTCTGCGGGAGAAGCCCCCTGCGGGCGGCGTCAGCGTGTACCGCGAAAGCATCGCGCTGGACGCGAGGCTGGTTGATCCAGGACTTCGCCTCCTCGACGCGTTGGGCTGGCAGGGCGTCGCCATGGTCGAGTGCAAGCGTGAAGAGCTGACCGGCCGCCAAGTGCTGATGGAGGTCAATGGACGATTCTGGGGTTCTCTCCAGCTTGCCATCGACGCTGGCGTCGACTTCCCGTCGCTCCTGGTTCGCTGCGCTTCCGGGGAAGCCGTCGCTGAATGCCATCAATACAGGCTCGGTGTGCGGAGTCGCTGGTTTTGGGGGGACGTGGACCACCTGTATCTGCGCTGGCGCAGCGGCGGCGCGCGCCTAGCGGCTCTACGGGACTTCGTCCGGGTTCGTCCGGGCCGGGACCGGCCCGAGGTCTGGCGATGGCGTGATCCCGCGCCCTTCCTCGTTGAGACACTGCAGTGGCTGCGGCTGCTCCCCACAGAAACGGCGCGTCAGGCGCAGCCCGGCGCGGGCTGCGTCGCGCATGAACGCGTCTAGCGTTGCGTTCGCGCCACAGGTGCGGCGTGCAAACCTTGGACCGATGCGCGCTCAGCGGGGCGCGGCTTTTGCGCTCATGGCGGCGCTATGGGCAATTCGTCGACCAACGTCGGGGTAACTCGCATGCCGCTCTCGGAAGCCTTGGCGCTCGGCCCAGATACCTGGGATGGGTTGCTGGGGCACGCCAAGTCGCCCTCTCCATTCATGAGTTGGGCGTGGCATCGTGCATGGGCCGACTGCGCCCCCCCGGCGGAAGTGAACGCGAGCGAAGTCTTCGCGTTGCACGGCGCGAACGGATCGCTCCATGCCGTGTTGCCCCTTCGGCTCTGCCGTGAACGGTTCCACCGCGTCTCGGTGCGGGCGCTGACATGGGCTGTCGGGGACCTCGGCTGCCCGGATGAGCTGGACGTGCCGGCCGTGCCGGACGCCAACTGGTCGGCTCTGGCGGCCTCTCTCGACGCGCTGCCATGGCAGGTGATCATCCTCAGCAACCTCGCGGAGGGAGCACTGAACGCGAAGCATCTCTGCGACGCGCTCGAGGAGCGCGGCCATGCTGTGCGGCACACTGCGCTCTGGAGCTGCCCGTCGCTCGAGCTTCCGGCTTCGTGGGACGCCTATCTCGCCACGCTCAGCTCCAACCGCCGGCAGATCCTGCGGCGCAAAGAGCGCAGTCTCTTTCGAGATCATGCTGCCAGAATCGTCGATTACCACGAAGACAGGCTCGACGAAGGGTGGGGCCACCTGCTGCGGTTGCACGAGCAGCGCTGGGACGGTGCTGGCGGAGGAGCGTTCCGCGACCCGCGCACCGAGCGCTTGCAGCGTGCGTTCGCCGGCGAGATGGCGAAGCGAAAGAAGCTGTGGCTCGTCACGCTGGACTTGGACGGGCAAGCGGCGGCGGCTTGGTACGGCTTTACCTCCGACCGCACCGTGTACTTCTACCAGGGCGGCCGCGACCCTCGGTGGGAGCGGGAAAGCGTCGGGCAGGTGTTGATGGGAATAATGATTCAGCGCGCGATTCAGCATGGTTACCGCGCGTTCAACTTTCTGCGCGGCGACGATCGCTACAAGCAGCAATGGACATCGGACGGGCACACGACCAGTGAGGCGGTGATCTTGCGGTCGGGGGGCTGGGGCCTGGGGGGAGGCCGGTGGCTGCGCGCGCTGGATGCGGTGGCAGAGTTCCGGGAGAGGGTCGGGGCCGGTCTCGGGCGAGTCGCGACGCGGGAGCCGGACGATGCGTAAGCGTCGCGATCCGGGCTCGGACAACGTCCTGGTCATCGTGTCCATCGACACCGAGGAGGACAACTGGCACCGCAGCCGTCACGATGTGACGGTGGAGAACATCGGCGAGCTGCGTCGGCTGGCCGCGTTCTTCGATCGATTGGGGGTTCGGCCGACCTACTTCACGACGTATCAGGTCGCCACTGATCCAGAGGCGGCAGGCGTCTTGCGGGAGGTCGCGAACGACGGCCGCGGGGAGATCGCCGCCCACCTGCACCCGTGGAACACCCCTCCCCTCACCGAGGCGTTCGTTCCCCGCAACTCGATGCTCAAGAACCTGCCAGCCGAGCTGCAGCTGGCCAAGCTCCAACATCTCACGGCGGCGCTCGAAGAGGCATTCGCATTCAGACCCACCGTGTTTCGCGCCGGTCGGTATGGCCTCGGCCGCGACACCGTCGCCGCGCTGACGCGCTGCGGTTACCGCGTCGACAGCAGCGTCGCGCCGTTCATCAATTTGGAGTCGGTTGACGATGGTCCCAGCTTCGTCGGTGCCCCGATCGTCCCATATCGTCTGGGGCCGGACCGCGACGTTCGACAGCCCGCCCCGCATGGGGAGCTGCTGGAGATTCCCATGTCCTACGGTTACAGCCGGGCGCCATTCAGTTTCTGGCATCCCGCGCGTCGCCTGCTCGAGGCAGGGCCGCGCTGGTTACACCTGCCTGGGATCGCATTCCGCACGGGCTTGGTCAAGCGCATTGCCCTATCTCCGGAACAATCGTTGACGCGCGACATGGTCACGTTATCGCGGCGCCTGCTCGAGGAGGGTGCGCGCCATCTACAGCTGTTCTGGCACACGCCAAGTCTCACGCCCGGACTAGCCCATTGCGCCACGGCGGCCGACGTGGCGCGCCTCTACGCCTCGGTTGAAGAATTCCTCGAGCGCCTTTCGCAACTCACACCGCTGACGTTTGTCACGGTGAGCGAGGCTGCCGCAGAGTTAGTGGAGGCGGCTACGTGCTGAAGAACGTCGGAAGCAACTGGGTCGTCACCGTGGTGACCGTGTTTGCCGTCTATCTCCTCACACCGTTCACGATCCACAAGCTGGGCGTCGACGGATACGGCACCTGGCTGCTCATCACCTCGATCAATGGGTACCTGGCGCTGCTCGTATTAGGCGTCCCGATGGCGTCGGTCCGCTACTTCACGCAGCACGTCGCCACCGGGGACACGCGCAGTCTCAACGAGGCCATCAGCAGCTGCACGGGCCTGTACCTGCTTCTGGGACTCATCGCACTGGTCGTCGGAGTCGGCCTCTACGCGTTCTTTACGCTCTACGGCATCCCGACGGCTTTGCATGGCGACGCCCGCTCCGCGTTCGGAGTGATGGTTGTGTTCGTGGCCATAGGATTCGTCGCGCTCCTCCCGGAAGGCGTCCTCGCGGCGCACTGTGATTTTGTACCGCGCAACGTCGTCCGCCTTGTGACCCTGCTGCTCCGGCTGGGACTCACGGTCGCCTTGCTTACGCTCAGGACGTCCCTGACCGTGTTCGCGCTGGTCCAGCTGATATGCCTGCTCTTCGATTTCACGCTCTGCTGGCTGGTCATTCGACGCCGTTACCCCGAGATCCGCATGCGCTTGTCGGGCTTCGACTGGAGCCTGGTGCGCAAGATTTTTTCTTTCAGTCTGTACGTGCTGGTGCTGAACGCCGGCGCTCGCCTCTCCTTCGAAACGGACTCGATGGTAATCGGAGGGTTCATGGGCGTGGGGTCGATTCCGCACTTCACCGTGGCCAACAGCATCATCATCTATTTGATGGAGTTCGTAGTCGCCATCGCGGCTGTGGTGATGCCGACCGCCACTCGACTGCAGACTCAAGGGAAGCTCCCGGAATTGCGAGAGATCTTCCTCAAGTGGTCCAAGATTGCACTTTCTCTGACGATGATCGTTGGTCTGTTCCTCGTGGTCTTGGGACCGCGCTTCATCGCGTGGTGGGTCGGTCCGCAGTTCGAGCGATCGGCGGGCCAGGTGCTCCAGGTCTTGATGGTCTCGTACCTGGTCTTCCTGCCCGTACGCGGAGTGGCGCTGCCGATTCTGATGGGACTCGGCAAGCCGCGGCTTCCGACAATCGGGTTTCTCATCGCTGGCCTGGTCAATCTCGCGCTGAGCATCCTGTTGGTGCGTCCGCTCGGCCTTGCCGGCGTCGCCCTCGGAACCGCCATTCCCAACGTCCTGTTTGCCGCCCTCGTGTTGGTCCAAGCGTGTCGGGAGCTGGAGACGCCCGTCACGGAGTACCTGCGATACGTCTTTCCGCGGGCGGCGCTCGGCGCGCTTCCGGTGCTCGGGTTGCTCCTGTGGTTCAAGCTCGGCCTCGAGGTCCGGAGCTTGGGTGGGCTGGCCGGAGCCGGAGTCGCGATGGTGGTGCTGTTCGGGCTGACGTGGGTGTTTTTCGTGTACCGGAACGATCGGTACGTCGACCTGCGAGCTCGGCTTCCGCTGGTGCGAGCGTGGAGCCGGGCGTGACGTTTTCGGTGCTCGCCGCGCTCGCGGCAGCGACTCTACTCCTCGTCGCCGAAGCATCGTGCCGCTGGTGGATTCGCGCCCGGTCGCGCTATTACGTCTGGCCACCGCGGGCGCGTCTCGAAATCCGGCCGGATCCCGAGGTGTTTCCCGAGCTCGAGCGGCAGGCGCGATTCCACGTCAACGCCGATGGGGAGCGCGGCAGTGATGTGGCCGGTGGCGAGCACGGACTCTATCGCGTTCTGGCGGTGGGTGGCAGCGCGGTCGAGTGCTTCGCGCTCGATCAGCCCCTGACCTGGCCCGGGGTGCTCGGACAACTGCTCAACGCACCGGACAACCTCCACGCCCTCGGCGCGCGCCGAGTACACGTGGGCAACATCGGCCACTCGGGCGTCGGGTCGGAGGATCTGGACGTTATTCTCGAGCGCGTGCTACCTCAGTACCGCCACCTCGATGGGATCATCGTTATGGTCGGGGCCAGCGACGTGTACCACTGGCTCGAGGAGGGTGCCCCACCGTCCAGTCCGCCCTCCCCAGTGCCGGAGGAGACGCTGTTCTCCTATTACCCGCGGCAACGCTTCGGTTGGAGACCCGGCGCGTCTGCGCTGGCGGAGATCGCACGGCGGCTGCGGCGATCGTGGTTTCGTCATAGCGAGGTAAAGGAGCGCGCTGGAGCGTGGTACGCGGCCGCGCGGCGCATGCGCGCGGAGGCGAAAGAAGTGCGCATCACGATGCCCGACCCGACCGTGGTCTTGGACCATTTCGAGCATCATTTCTGTCGCCTCGTCAGTCGGGCGAAGGCTCATGCGGATCACGTGCTGGTCGTGCGTCAGCCGTGGCTCGAAGGCCCTTACTGCCTCGAGGAGGCCGCGCAGTTCTGGCACGGTGGGGTTGGCAGGCCGTGGAAGGAGTCGGTGAGTGTTTATTACGACCTGGAGGTCGTCAACAGATTGCTCGATCTCGTGCAACTGCGCGCCGCTAAGGTCGCCGAGGAGCTCGCCGTCCCGCACCTGAACCCACAACCACTACTGACCCAGCGGCTACGCCACTATTACGACCACGACCATTACACGCCCGCCGGCGCGGCGGTCGTGGCGCATGCGATCGCGGCCGCTCTGTTGGGACGGCAGGAGTCAGCGGAAGAACTGCTTCGGGAAGGGGCGGCTTCGGCCAACTAAGGAGCAGCCCGTCTCTCGGCCGCATCGCGGCCGCCCCGGAACAGGTCAGCAAAGACAGGGACGTGTTGTTCGAGGAGCATGTAGTCGCCGTGACAGCCGTCCGGGCCGACGTACTTCTCCGTTTCGCGCGCTACGCGTTTCCAGCGCAGCATCGGGCTGCCCGGGCGCAGCCATCCCTTGTTGGGCAGAAACAAGCTGAGACGGCCGTCGAAGTGGCGCGGTGTGTAGCGACGCAGCCCCACGATCGTGGCCGCCTCAACCTTCGCGCGTAGAACCGCCACGGGATCCGGCGGGGCGGGAGGGGCGCTACGCCGCGCTTTCTCATCCCGCAGTCTCTGGACGATGTACTGGCCGCGCTCGCGATTTGACAGCGACAGCAACGCTCGGGCGTGGGTGCTCACGCGTTCTACCTCACCCGCGACACGCTGCCGGAGTTGCGACAATGCCCGGTACGCAGTTGGGTACGGGCTGGTGAACAGGGCGACGAAGCGAATGGTCGCGCCTTGCTCCAGGAGTTGTCGCGCCAGCTCGAACGCGATCGTCCCGCCGGCGCAGTAGCCGGTGATGACATATGGGCTGTCGGGCCGATAGGCCAGGATCTGGGCGGCGAAGTAGGCGGCCAGATCCTCGATGGAAGTGAGCGGCTCGCGTTGACCGTCGGCACCCGGAGGCTGGAGCCCGAAGAACGGCTGATCATTGCCAAGCTGCTGCGCGAGGAAGCGGTAGCAGAAAACGTCGCCATTGTGTCCGGGTACGCCAAAGATAGGAGCGCGCGTGCCTTCCGGCTGCAGCGGGACGATGGCCCGCTCCTGCCGGGCGAGTGTCTGGGCCGACCGGAGGAATTCCACGATGTCGGTCTTGCGCTGCCGCAGCTGTTCGCGCAGCTCGGGCGTCAACACGCCGGTCGGGGCAGTGCACCGCAGCTGGTCACCGTCCGCCCAGACCCGGATGTCGCGGCTACGCAATTCCTCGAGAAAGGCAGGCACGATCACACCGCAAACTCCTCGCGCGGGGCGGCGTCGGAGTCCGGCGCGTTCGCCCTCGCGACCCAGACCAGCTGATCGATGACCTCGGCGAGCCCGGCGATCGTCGGGCGCTCGAAGAGGTTGCGGAGCGGCAGCTCCACCTCGAAGGTGTCCCGGATACGTGACACGGCCTTGATCGCCACCAATGACTGTCCGCCCAGGTCGAAGAAATCGTCGTTGATGCCGATATGCTCCACGACCAGCAAGTCCCGCCAAATGGCTGCGAGTGCCTTCTCAGTCTCGGTGCGCGGCCCGACGACGTCACGGGCCGGCTGCATGTTCTCGTAGGCGAGGGCGGGTAGCGCGTGGCGATCGACTTTGCCGTTCGTCGTGAGCGGCAACTTGTCCAGCCGGACGAAGTACGTGGGAAGCATGTAATCGGGCAGCCACGTGGCGAGATGGGCGCGTAGCTCCGCCGGGGTCAGCGCCTTGTCGCTCACGTAGTACGCCGCCAGCCGGTTGATGCTGGTCTCCGCAGGGTCCCCCGGCTCCTCGTAACCGATCTGCTTCATGATCTGCTGCACCCGCGGTTCATCGATCTCATCGTCGAGCTCCGCCATGGCTTCCGAGCGGGTCTTCTGTCCGAGCCGCACGTCCCAGCTGTAGGGCAGCGAGTAGTTGTGGTACCCACGCTGCTTCTTGTGCACGTAGATGCCGACATCGTTGATGAGGCAGTTGGTCGAACGGCCCGTATCCGACGGTCGGAGCCACGGCGTGCGCTGCCGCAAGTAGGCGTGCAGCTCCGCCAGGGGCACGCTCCAGTACCGATAGAAGTCGACAAACTGGATGTCGCGGAACACGCCATCGTCACGGAAGACGTCCACCTCGAGGTGACACGAGACGGCATCCTCACGGCGGTGGTAGGCCTTGCGTGCCTCGAGCACGAGGTCGTCCAGCTTGGCGACGTCGAAATCCTCACGCTGGAACACTTCTTCGGTCAGCCGGGTCTCGAAGAACTGTCCGCGCGATAGTCCGGTGACGATGTACCGGATGCCTTTCTCATGAGCGAGGTTGGTGGCCAATGTGTAGATGGTCTTGAAGCAGCCATTGCAGACGTTCGCGAAGCGCTTGAGGCTGTCCACGAAGATCTCGTTCATGTGTGGCGTACCACCCATCACCAGGTCCACGCCCAGCGAGTCCACGACCCGGCGGATGTTGGCCTTGGCTTCCTCCGAGATGAAGCCATTATCCAATGTGAAGACCAGCGGCTTCAGCCCGAGGTCGCAGAGCTGATACAGCATATACGTGCTGTCCTTGCCGCCGCTCAACAACACCAGACAGTCGTACGCCCCGGTTCGCTTCGCCCTCATCTCCGCCACGAGCGCCCTGAGCGCTTCCGGCGTCTTGAAATACGCCTGCGCTTTCTCGACGTATGTGTCCAAACCGCGGCAGACATTGCACACGCCCGCCGCGTCATAGCTCGTCCCCGGGACGTTGGAGGCGAGACCGCAGCGTGTGCAGTGGGCCAACCGCTTCGAGGTCCTCATGGCGACGGGGTTGACGATATCCACCACGCACGCGCGGACAGCCTCGTGCTGCAGCAGGCGGGCCTCGACCTCGCCCAGCTCAATGCGCGCGCCGGCCACTTTCACCTGATGATCGGCGCGGCCCAGGAATTCCATGCGGCCATCGACGCTCCAGCGCGCGATGTCGCCGGTCTGGTACAGGCGCAACGTCGCGGCCGGCTCTGTTTGCCGGGGATCTTTCGCGATCAGGAATCTCTGCTCCGTGAGCTCCGGACGATTGAGGTAGCCCCGCGCGAGTCCATCTCCCGCGATGTACATCTCACCGATGACACCGGTAGGCACGGGGCGGAGCTGCTCGTCGAGGATGTAAACGCCGGTGTTGGCGGCCGGAATTCCGATCGGCACCGAGAGGGCGAGATCCGTGTCCACATCGTAGCGGTGAATCATGCAGCCGACCGTGGCCTCGGTCGGGCCGTATTCGTTGTAAATGTCCACCCGGCGGCCGAACGTGCGGGTGATATCGCGCGCCAGCGCAGTCTTGAAGTCCTCGCCCCCAACGATGAGCTTGCGAATCTTGGTGGCAGCGAGGTTCATGTCTTTGATCATCGCGAGGTGTGCGGGCGTGAGCTTGACGATGTCGACCGTGCCGTCGTCGATGACCTTGAAGATCGCCATGCCGGGCATTCCCGGATCCTCGCGAATGACCACGATGCGACCACCCGAAATCAGTGGCGTAAAGATCGACGTCACTGTGAGATCGAACGCCAGCGAGGAGAACAGCGGCCAGTCCAGGCGCTCGTCCCGACTATACTGCTCCCTGGCCCACCAGATGTAATTGACCAGGCTGCGGTGCTCGATCATCACGCCCTTGGGCGTGCCGGTGGAGCCCGAGGTGTAAATGACGTAGGCGAGACTGTCGGGGGCGATACGCCGCTCCGGATTTGCGACCGGGTAACTCCCGATCGTCGCGAAGTCGGCGTCCAGCTTCACGACTTGTGCAGCGTTCTCTGGAACGCCGTCTTCCAAATGCGACTGGGTCACCACCACCGGCACAGTGCCGGCGCGCGCCGCCGCGATATCCCGCAGCATGAAGGCGAGGCGCTCTTTCGGAGAGGCGGGATCGACGGGTACGTAGGCGGCGCCGGTCTTGAGCACGCCGAGGATGGCGCACACGACCTCGATCGAGTGT
The DNA here is from genome assembly GCA_036394755.1 of Gemmatimonadales bacterium. Lineage (GTDB taxonomy): Bacteria > Gemmatimonadota > Gemmatimonadetes > Gemmatimonadales > GWC2-71-9 > 20CM-2-65-7. Next base: position 22,615 of record DASWEL010000349.1, read on the forward strand.
TCCATGTACAGCGCGACGAGTTGATCCGGGCCCACCCCGCATGCGCCGAGATGCCTGGCAACCTGGTTCGCGCGGTCGTTGAGTTCGCGATACGTCAACGATCGATCCGCGAAGCGGATGGCGTCGTGGTCCGGCGTGCGCGCCACCTGGGCTTCGAAGAGCTCGACGATCGTCTTGTCGTTGAATTCGCAGTCTTGATTCATAGCGACGACGCAATCATCTCCTTCAGGATCTCGTTGGTGCCGGCGTAGATGCGGTGCACGCGGCTGTCGGTCCACATGCGGGCGATCGGATACTCCGCCAGGTAGCCATACCCGCCGTGCAACTGCAGGCATTCATCGACGATGCGGCACTCGCAGTCGGTGAGCCAATACTTGGCCATGGCGGTCGTGAGGGCGTCGAGCTGGCCGGCGATGAAGCGTTCGACGCAGTCGTTGAGGAAGACGCGGGCGATGCGCGCCTCGGTTGCGCACTCGGCTAGCTTGAACCGCGTATTCTGAAAGTCGATCAGCGGGTTGCCCAACGCCTTGCGCTCTTTCACGTACTTGGTGGTGACGGCCACGGCTCGCTCCGCCGTTACGACGGCAGCCACGCCAATCGCCAGGCGCTCATAGCTCATCTTGTCCATGATCTGGAAGCCGCCCCGGCCTTCGGCGGGACCGAGGAGGTTTGCGGCAGGCACTCGCACATTCTCAAAGAACAGCTCGCAGACGTCCTGCGCGTGCATGCCGACTTTTTCGAGCGGGCGGCCGACGCGGTAGCCGGGAAGATCTGTTGGCTCAACCATGATGAGCGAAATGGCCTTCGGTCCCGTCGCTTTCGGATCGGTTTTCACCGCGAGGCAGACGAGGCCGGCGTGCCAGCCGTTCGTGATGAACGTCTTCGAGCCATTGATGACGTAGTGGTCGCCGTCGCGGCGCGCCGTCGTTCTTATGCCCTGCAGGTCGGACCCGGCGGCAGGCTCGCTCATCGCGATCGCGCCAACGAGCTCACCCCGCGCCATGCGGGGGAGCCAGTTGCGTTTTTGCGCTTCGCTGCCGTACGCGAGGATGTAGTGCGCAACACTGTCATGAATGAAGGAATGGAGGGGCACGCCCGCGCGCGTGAGCTCCTCCACGACGACGGTTTCGTGGACGAAGGTGCCTCCTCCGCCACCGTATTCCGCCGGAACATCGCTGAGCAGCATCCCCACGGCGCCGGCTTTCGTCCAGGCGTCCGGGTCCGGGAATCGCTGCTCGCGCCAGCGGTCCTGGTGAGGGGCGAATTCGGTTTGGACGAACGCGCGGATCGTCGAGCGGAACGCCCGGATCGCGTCGGTCGTTCGGGGAGCCTCGGCGAGAGAAATCATGACACGCGGACCCGTGGTTGGGTCGCGCGATGGACGCCCGCCACCGCGCGCCCGGATGGATCGGCGGCCTTGGCGAACTCCGGATCCCAGGCGATCGCCGCCGGCGACGAACAGGCGATCGACGGCCCACCGGGCACGGTCAACGCGCAGCAGGCGTCCGGAAACGCTCGAGCGAACATCCGGCGATACAGCAGCGCTTCTTTCGTCTGCGGTGGATTCGCCGGGTACTGCGTTGCAGCCCGCGCCAGTTCGGCATCGCGTACGGTGCGCTCCGCGTGCCCCTTCAGCGAATCGATCCAGCCGTAGCCGACGCCGTCACTGAACTGTTCCTTCTGCCGCCACAGGATGCCGTCGGGGAGAGCGTCGACGAAGGCTTCGCGCAAAACCGCCTTCTCGATTCTGCCGGGGCGGACCCGCTTGTGCTCGGCGTCCATCGACATCGCGACGTCCAGGAATTCCAGGTCGAGGAATGGCACGCGTGCTTCCACTCCCCACGCCGCCATCGCCTTGTTGGCCCGGTTGCAATCGTACAGATGGAGCGCCTCGATCTTGCGCACGGTTTCGTCGTGAAAGGCACGCGCTGACGGCGCCTTGTGAAAGTACAGGTATCCCCCGAAGATCTCGTCGGACCCTTCACCTGAGAGCACCATCTTCACGCCCATCGCCTTGATACGCCGGGCCATCAGGTACATCGGCGTCGAGGCGCGGACCGACGTGACGTCGTAGCTCTCGATGTGCCGGATCACGTCGGGCAGCGCGTCGAGGCCCTCCTGCACCGTGAACTTGAACTCGTGATGACTGGTGCCCAACGCGGCGGCGACGACGCGCGCCGCCGCCAGGTCAGGCGAGCCCTCCAGTCCGATCGAGAAGGAATGCAGGCGCGGCCACCACGCTTCCTCGCGATCGTCCGACTCCACGCGATGCCTGGCGAAGCGGGCCACGCAGGCGGCGACCAGTGACGAGTCGAGGCCGCCTGACAACAGGACGCCGTAGGGCACGTCGCTCATCAACTGACGGTGCACCGCGGCTTCGAACGCAGCACGCAACTGCTCCGGAGGAACTGCGACGCCGTGGGTCTGCTCATAGCTGCGCCACGCGGGTGTCCAGTACCGCACCGGCGTGCCCACGCGACTGTCGAGATAATGGCCCGGAGGAAATACGGTGATGTCGTCACAGACGCCCACCAGCGCTTTGAGCTCGGACGCTACGTACAGGCGCCCAGCCGCATCGTGGCCCATGTACAGCGGACAGACGCCGATCGGATCGCGCGCTATCAGGTAACGCCCCGCGTCCCGGTCCCACAGTGCGAAGGCGAAGATGCCGTTCAGCCGCCCGAGGAAATCGACGTCGTGCTCGCGATACAGTGCGTTGATCACCTCGCAATCCGATGCGGTCTGGAAAGCATAGCGATTCGCGATCTCGAGCCGGAGCTCGCGATGATTGTAGATCTCGCCGTTCACTGCGAGCGCCAGCCCGCCGTCGGCGGAACGCAATGGCTGTGCACCGGAGGAGACGTCGACGATGGCGAGGCGCTCGTGCACCAGTACGGCGCGGCCATCGACATGCACTCCACTCCAGTCGGGGCCGCGATGGCGCTGGCGCGCGCTTTGGGACAGCGCCTGTTCACGAAGTGCCTGCAAATCGACGCCAGCCGCGATTTCGAAGATTCCCAGGATCGAACACATGCCGGTTACCCTCGATCCTGACTGGCGAACGCTGCGACATAACCCGCAGCCGGACAAAAACTGTCCAGCCGCCAGCCGGAGCTGTCCCCAGGCGCGTTCTCGACCCGCAGGACCTTCGCCGGCTCCCCCGGCGCGAGCGTCACATCGAAGCGATCGAGGGGCATCGAGAGGCCGTCGCCCGACGCTTTGACGAACGCTTCCTTGCGCGTCCAGCAGTTGAAGAATCCCAGCGGCCGGTCGCCTGGCTCGAGGCTCCGATACGTCGCGTTCTCGTGGCGCGAGAAATAGCATGCGGCGATGTCGTCGGCGTCGCTGATCTCCCGGACGGCCTCGACGTCGATGCCGATCGCCTGTCCGCGTGAAAACGCGTACGCGGCGACATCATCGCAGTGCGAGACGTTGAAGTGCAGGTCCGAATCCGCGAACCGCCGCGAGAGTGCCGGCTTGCCGTATGCGCCGTACTCGAACTCGACCGCCTCCGCTCGCACACCGAGCCGCGCCGCGAGCAGCTCGCGTAGGCGTGCCCGCGCGACGATGAATCGGCTGGCGTCGCGATCGAAGGCAAAACGACGCGCTCGGTGGCGTTCGGCGTCCGAGAGCAGCGCCGCCGACGCACGAACGGCGCCGGGCGCGGCCGCCAAGCGCGTCACCACGACCTCGAATGGCTGCACAGACTTGCGGGTGTGCATAGTTGGTGCCAAGCAAGCGGGTGGCACAGCTTCATCGGAGTGTTGCGCGAGCGCAGCGGGTTGCGGAGCCGGCTTCGCCACAGTGCGCGAGACGGGTTATGCGATTCGCGAAGGTCTAAGGCTCAGGGAGCCGATTGTGTTTGCGGAGTTGCTTCCGTGTCTTCGACAGAGTCACGGTCCACCACCCACGCCGCGTTGGGATTGCGCTGCAGGCCGTGGCGCTCCATCAGGCGGTACAGCGTGGTGCGGTCGACGCCGGCGATCCGGGCGGCCTTCGACATGTTCCCGCCCGCCCGGCTGAGCAACCACGTCAGGTACTGCAGCTCGAACTGCGCGATCACCTGTTCGCGAGCGCCATGATAGCTCTCCTCGGTCAGCGTCGAGTTGAGCGATACCGGGCTCGCACTGACGGGCGACGGCGCTTCGGCGGTAAGCGGCAGATCTTCAGGCCGGATGACGGCTCCCGGCTCGGTGAGCACTGCCACGTGCTCGATCACGTTCTGTAGCTCGCGCACGTTCCCGCGCCACGGGTGGGTGCACAGCATGCGGAGCGCGCCTTCGGACAGCTTGGGGGACGTCTCGCCTTTCCTGCGGTGCCGCACCCAGTACGTCGACAGGAAGTACTCGGCGAGCAGCGGGATGTCTTCGGGCCGTTCGCGGAGCGGGGGCACATGGATCGGCACCACACGGAGCCGGTAGTAGAGGTCCTGGCGCATGGTGCCAACCTGTACGGCTGCCTCGGGATCACCGTTCGTCGCCGCGATGAACCGGACGTTCACTACGGCGTCCGTCGTTTCGCTCCCCACGTGACGAACCACGCCGTCCTGGATGACGCGCAGCAGCTTGGCTTGAATCGGCTTGGACATCTCCACCAGCTCGTCGAGGAACAACGTCCCGCCGTTGGCCGTCTCGAGCAGGCCGGGCTTGTCGCGGACGGCGCCGGTGAACGCGCCCTTGCGGTGGCCGAACATCTCGGATTCGAGGAGCGACTCCGGGAGTGCGGCGCAGTTGACTGCGACAAAGGGCCGGCTGGAACGCCGGCTGTGCTGGTGGATGAATTGCGCGATGAGCTCTTTGCCCGAGCCGCTCTCGCCGGTGATGAACACTGAGGCGTCGGTCGGTGCCACGCGCCGCGCCAACTCGATGACCCTCCGGAACGCGACGGACGTCCCGAGCAGCTTGGCCTCATCGCTCGGTTCCTGCGCTCGCTCGGGATCCTCCCGCTGCTTGCGTGTCTCCTGGCCGACGAGCACGGTGTGGGCCGCTCGTCCCACCGTGATTTGCAGGTGCTGCGCCGAGAAAGGCTTCGGGAGGTAATCCCACGCACCCTGGCGTAGCGCCTCGATGTTCGTCTCGACGCTCGGTTTCCCGGTCATCATGATGACGATCGTCTCCGGGTTCGTGGCCAAGGCCGCACGGAGCAGCGCAAGGCCCTCGACCCCGGACATGTACAGGTCCACGAGCACGATGTCGAAGGGCCGGTGCTTGAGCAGGTCCAGCGCTTCCTGGCCCCGGCTGCAGGCGGTCACATCGAAGCCCTCGGCGCGGAGGACGACGGCGCAAGTCTCGCAGAGGGTGTGCTCGTCGTCCACGACCAGCGCGCGGATGCGGGCCTTGGCCTCCGAACTGAGCGACAGGAACGCGCTGACGCTGCCCGCGTCGCCGCCCTGCGCGCCGTTGTTCGACTGTAGCGGTGTCGACATGATCAGTCCTCCCGCCGACGCATTACGCACGGATCGGGCCACGCTGTCGCGATAGTGCAGCAGGGGGAGCGGTCGCACACTTCGTACATGTGAATGGACGTCTAATACGCCGGCGCGAAATAGAGTTCCCTCTATCCCCCCGGGTCTGTTTCGTTACCGATGTGCCTCGATGTGCTGCATCCCCGCCGAAGCCGTTGCGTCGACGCAACATAGGCCCACCACGGACCCTTGCAGCACGGAACTTGATGGAAGTAACGGCACTATGCGCGTCCTGCATATCGTCGCTCCGGGGGTGGTCGGTGGCCTCGAGCGTGTGGTGCAGCTGCTGGCTCAGGGACAAGCGCGCGCCGGCGCGAAGGTCCATGTCGCTGTGGTGCTCGAGGGAGGGGGGGGGGGCGGTGACCACGCCCTCGTCGATTTCTTCGCGGCAACCGGCGTTACGCCACATCCGATTGTCATTCCCCCTCGGACCTACTGGCGTGAACGAGCTGCGATTCTCGACCTGGGACGCCGACTGCAGCCGGATGTCGTGCAGACACACGGCTGCCGCCCGGATGTGGTGGACGCGCCTGCGGCTCGGCGACTGGGCATTCCCACGGTCACCACGGTTCACGGGTTCCTAGGAGGCGATTGGAAAAACCGGCTGTACGAATGGGTTCAGCGACGCGCCTACCGGAGCTTCGAGGCCGTCATCGCCGTCTCGCGTCCATTGCGGGATCAACTGGTCCTTGATGGCGTCCCGGCTAATCGGATTCACGTTATACAAAACGGCTGGCAGGAGAGCGCACCCCCGTTCGATCGCGCCACGGCACGGCACGTCCTCGGAGTGAATGCGGAGGGATTTCGGGTCGGCTGGGTCGGTCGCTTGAGCAGCGAGAAGGGACCCGACGTGCTCCTCGAGGCGCTAGTCCATCTCACCGACCTGCCACTCAGCGTCTCCATGGTGGGCAACGGCCGCGAGCGGCAATCGTTGCGCGCCCGCGTTCAGCGGCTGGGCATCGAGGGGCAGGTTCACTGGCACGGCTTGGTGCCTGACATGGCTCCGCGATTTGCGGCGTTCGATGTTCTCGTTTTGAGTTCCCGCACGGAAGGCACGCCCATCGTGCTCTTCGAGGCGATGGCGGCGGGCGTTCCGATCGTCGCCGCCTGTGTCGGTGGAGTCCCGGACGTCGTCTCGCCTCGCGAAGCGCTCCTGGTGCCGCCCGAGGATCCCGTTGCGCTGGCCGCGGCGATTCGCGCCGTCTATCGCCATCCTTCGGAGGCGCGCACGCGCGCAGAGCGCGCGCGGGAGCGACTGTTCGCCGACTTCAGCGTGCCGCCCTGGATAGGCCGGTACGACGCGATCTACAGGCTCGTGAGCACCAACGGCTCCTCCGGACGCGTCGGCTCCTGGACTCCCGCCGCCGCTACGGTCTGATGTTCCTGCCCGCCGTGGTGCTCGCGATGTCGTTGGGCCTCTGCCTGTACGCCTATGTTGGGTATCCCGCGATCCTCAGGATGCTGACCCTGTCGCGCCGCTTCCCACCCGCGACTCGCCCGCGCACGTGGCCGCTCATCAGCATCACGATTCCCGTCCATAACGAGGCCGCAGTCATCGCCGACACCCTCGAGCAAATCCTGGCGCTCGATTATCCGATCGAGGGACGGCAGATCCTCGTCGTCTCGGACGCGTCCACAGACGGCACTGACGAGATCGTCGCGCGGTTCGCTCCCCGAGGCATCGAACTCGTGCGGCTGCCGCAGCGGCGGGGCAAGACCGCGGCGGAAAACGCCACCAGGTCGCTCCTCACCGGGGACATCATCGTCAACACCGACGCTTCGGTGCGGATCGACGTGAGAGCGCTAAGGCATCTCGTGGCGGCCTTCGACGACCCGTCGGTCGGTGTTGCCTCGGCGCGCGACGTGAGCGTCTCGAACATCGACGACTGTTCGAATCCTGGGGAACAGACGTACGTCGGCTACGAGATGTGGGTGCGTGATCTCGAGACCAGCCTGTCCGGCATCGTCGGGGCGTCAGGATGTCTGTACGCGATTCGTCGCGATCTGCATATGCAGAGCATGCCTGAGGGGTTGAGCCGGGACTTCGGAGCGGCACTCGTGGCGCGGGAACACGGTTACCGCGCTGTGTCGGTTCCCCGCGCGATCTGTTACGTCCCGCGGAGCAGCTCCCTCCGGCGCGAGTATCGTCGCAAAGTCCGCACGATGGCGCGCGGCCTCAGAACATTATGGTACAAGCGCACCCTGCTTAACCCGAGACGTCACAGGCTCTTTGCGTGGATGCTGTGGAGCCACAAGCTGTGTCGCTGGTTTGTGCCGTGGATGGCCCTGTCCGGGGCCGGGGCGCTCGCGTGGCTCGCGCCCGCGCACTGGTGGGCTGCCGCGTCGCTTGCGCTCGGCGGGGCGGCAGGGCTCGTATCGGCGATCGGTTGGGTGTGGCCGGAGGGACGACCGCTCCCGCCGCTGATTGCCTTGCCCGCCTACGCCGTGAGTGGGAACATCGCCGCGCTGCACGCCTGGATCAGAGCGCTCGGGGGGCAGGGAACAGCGCTGTGGGAGCCGACCCGACGAGGTGTTACCAGCCGCCCCGCCGGCCAAGCATAACGGCGGGCGTGAGCAGCATGATCTTCAAGTCCTCCAGCGCCGAACGCTGGCGGATGTACTCGAGATCGTAGTTGAGTTTTTCCCGGACATCGTCCACGCTGCTGTCGTACGCCCGGTTGATCTGGGCCCAGCCCGTTATCCCCGGCAAGACGCGCTGACGCTGTGGGTATTCACCTATCTGGTTACGGAGGTGCGCAAAAATCGCGGGTTGCTCCGGGCGCGGCCCCACGACGTTCATATCGCCAACCAGCACGTTCCACAGTTGGGGCAGCTCGTCAAGCCGCAGCTTGCGCAACACGCGTCCAACCGGGGTCACCCGCGGATCGTCCGGCCGCGCCCAGACCTGGCGCGCTGCTCCGTGGTCGACCTCCATCGTGCGAAACTTGTACATGATGAACGTCTGGCCGCCGTCGTCGGCATGGCGTCGGGAGTTACCTCCCTCGTTGCCGAGTGCGCGGCGATCGAGGCCGATGCGCCGCTGTGCGAACAGCACCGGGCCCCGGGACGTGAGTTTGATCAGTACCGCGATGGCGGCCATCAAGGGGAGGGCAAGCACTAAACCCACCGTCGCAATCACGACATTCAGCGCGCGCCGACAGGCTTCGCAATCCCTTTGCGGTGTCATGCCCCGGTCACTCGCAAGGTGTGTGCCGTTTGCGATGTACGGTCTCGACGCTACGTGGCGCGGGCACTGCGCATGTAGGATGCGCGCCACGGCACCGCGCGAGCGTCGCGATGAACGAATGGGCGGTATACGTCTTGCTGCGTGAACCGGTGATGCAATCAAATCATCTTCCGGCGATTCGAGATCAGTCCGCGCCCGCAGTGCTGGGGCGAGCCAGTCCCCCACACGCCGCGACTCCCGGCGAAGAACACGCGGGGCCTGACTGGCGGCGTATCGCCAGCGCGCTGTTGCGGTTCAAATGGGTTGTGGCGCTCATGGTGACGCTGGGTCTGGGCGGGGCCTTCGCCGCTACCCGTGTGCTGCGTCCGATCTACCGGGCGCAGGCAAACGTCTGGGTCGACGTTCCAGACCGACGTGGCGAGGGCGGCTCCGATGCGAGGGGACCGATCCGGCAGGGCGCGCTCCTCGACGCGGACGCTTGGGTGGAATTGTTGCGGTCCTACGTCGTGTTAGATCAGGTTGTGCGGGACCTGCGTCTCTACCTCGACGTGAAACGGCCCAGCGACCGTGGGAGGTTCGCAGGCTTCCGCGTGAGTGAGACCTTCCGCCCTGGGGACTACCGGCTGAGCGTCAGCGCCGATGGCAAGGCTTACACGCTGGCCTCAGCCGATGGCCTCGAGCTGCAGCGGGGAACGGTCGGCGATTCGGTGGGGAGCCGGTTGGGGTTCCTCTGGGTCCCCGCGCCGGGGAGCTTGCCACCTGGTCACGTGGTTGAGTTCTCCGTGATGCCGCCGCGCGACGCCGCCCTGCGGCTCGGCGAGCAGCTGGACGTCCGGATGGACTTGAACGGCAACTTCCTGGCGCTGGAACTGCGGGGCACGAGCCCGACTCTGATTTCGAGCATTCTGAACGCGGTGGCCCAGCGATACGTGGAAGTCGCGGCCCAACTGAAACGCGAAAAGCTCACCGAGTTGACCAAGATCCTCGAAGACCAGTTGGGCACGGCTCAGCGGAATCTCGACTCTTCAGAAACCGCGCTCCAGAGATTCCGCACGCGTACCGCTACTATGCCGTCGGATCAACAAGCGGACCGCAGAACCGGCCCGGAGACCCGCGACCCGGTTCGCACGAGTTTTTTCGACATGCAGGTCGAGCGCGACCAGTTGCGCCGGGACCGTGAGGCGCTCGATCGCTGGTCGGCGCAAGGCGGGGGAGGGGGGCGGGATGCGGGGCAGCCGACCGATGCGTTGTCCGCGATCGGGTCCGTGCAGCGTGCACCAGAGCTGTCGAATGCGCTGAAAGAACTGAGCGACAAGCAGGCGCAACTCCGTACCTACAGGTACCACTACAACGAGGCCTATCCGCCGTTGCAGCGTCTTGTGAGAGAGATCTCGGAGCTCCAGCAACGGACGATCCCAACGCTCGTGCGCGCGCTCTCGGTGCAGCTGGCTACACGGGAGTCGGAACTCGGGAGGCACGTGGACGAGGCTTCGCGTGATCTGCGCCAGATTCCCGCCCGGGACATTGAAGAAGTCCGCCTGAATCGCAGCGCCCAGTTGAAGGAGCAGACCTACACGGCGCTGCAGCAGCGCTTCGATCAGGCCCGGCTCGCCGCTGAGGCCACCGTTCCTGATGTCCGGATTCTCGACCCGGCAGTTGTGCCGCAGCGTCCAGTCAAGAACACGGCGCCACGTCTCCTGCTGATGGGCCTTCTGGCTGGCCTCGGACTGGGTGTGCTGGGCGCGATCGTGCTCGACCGGGCGGATCCCAGAGTGCGGTACCCAGAGCAGGTGTCGCGCGACCTCGGGGTGCCGATCATCGGCGCAGTGCCGCATCTGCGAGCCAAGGACCCGGTCGAAGTCGTCGAAGCGCTGCGCGGTGTGCGCCTCAGCCTCGTCCACGAACACGGCCCGGGGCCGTTGCTCGTCACGCTCACGAGCCCGGGACCGGGCGACGGCAAGTCGTTCGTCTCGGCCAATCTGGCGCTCACATTCGCGGACGCCGGCCAGCGCACGCTGTTGGTGGACGCCGATATCCGCCGTGGCGTGCTGCACCGCCGGTTCAAGGCCAACCGCCAGCCCGGACTCGTCGATTTCCTCCGCGAGGAGGCGGGCCTCGACCAAATCGTGCAGCAGACGCCGTACCCGCGGCTGGCGTTCATCGGCTGTGGCACGCGCACGCAGCGCGCACCGGAGGTGCTCGGCTCGCCGGCGATGACTCGGCTCATCGCCGAGTTGCGTGGCCGATATGATGTGATCCTGGTCGACAGCCCGCCGCTGACGGCAGGGGTCGATCCCTTCGTCCTGGGAACGGTGACAGGTTCGATGCTGCTCGTGCTGCGGACTGGTCACAGCCACCGCGACGTAATGGGGGCTAAACTCGAGGTGCTGGACCGTCTGCCGATCCGGTTGCTTGGCGCCGTGTTGAACGACGTGCCACGCGGGGCCGCCTACGGTTACTACGCGTACTACTCCTACTATCTGCCCGGCTACGAGGCTGTGGAAGAAAGCGACGACCGTGCGGCGGTCCCGCGGGTCGTCTAGCGAGGCGAGGGGGAATTCCGTCGAATGAAACGCTCTCTGTGGTTATTGACCGTCGCAGCGGCGCTGTTCGCCACCGTCGTGGCGGTGGTGGCGCAAGTGTCGGCGCAAACACCCGCGACGGCGTTCCAGGTCGGGGATCGCATCCTGCTCCGCGTGGAGGGGGACTCCCTGTTGTCGGATACCTTCACCGTGGTGTCGGGGCCCGCTCTGCGGCTTCCCAACGTCGGCGAAATCAAGCTCGCCGGCGTTCGCCGCGGTGACCTCGAGGCCTATCTGACCCGTCAATTGGGCGTCTACATCAAGGACCCCGTGGTCCAAGCGCGCGCCCTGGTTCGGGTGTCTGTCGTCGGCGAGGTGACCCGGCCGGGATACTATGCGGTTCCCATCGACTTGGTGCTGGCGGACGCATTGATGCTTGCGGGTGGCGCCACGAAGGATGCTCGAGTCGATCAGCTCCGCGTCGTGCGCGGCAGCTCGTCGTTGTGGAGCGGGGACAAACTCCAGACGGCGATCGCGCGGGGCGCGACGCTGGAGGAGCTCGGCATCCGCGGCGGCGATCGCATTCAGGTGCCGGGACAACGCGATCCGGAGTCGAAGTGGCGGATCGTTGGCCTCGTCGTCACAAGCCTCGCGACGGCGGTCGGCGTCGTCGCGCTGACTCATCACCACTAGCGAGGCCGGCGGAAGACTCCGTCCCACACCGCCAGCGCCGGCTTGGCGTTCATTGCGCTGTCAGCCAGCCCGAGATGGGTGAACAGCGGAAGAATCGAACCAGGCGGCAGCGGCGGGAAACCGCTCAGGTCGAGATCGTAGAAGGTCAGTTGAAACACGCCCTTGGCCCTGGCGCTGTCCAGCAGCCGTTCCTGCCGCGTGATGTATCGTGCTTCTTCCGCCGGCGAAGACACCACACCGCCAACCGAGACTGACGGCCAGCCTCCCTCCACAACCAGCACCGGCAGCGTCGTGCCCTGCGGAATTCGACTGTAATAATCCAGCGGGATCGACTCGGGATCGGCAAACCCAGCGAGGTAGGGATAGCTCGATAGGCCGAGCGCCTCGACGAATGGGAAGTCGGCGAGGTCCTGCGCGATCCCCTGATATGGTGCGTTGGGCCGGCCCCACGCCGTCTCGACCTGGACACTGACATACAGCTTGCCCGGAAAACGTCTGGCGCGGATTTCTGCAACGACGGCGTTCGCCATCGTTACGAGCGCCTGATACACGGAATCCGGCGCCAACTGACGGATGAGATTGGTCTCGGCGGCGAGGCCCAGATACTCCGGCCGGATTCGATTCGCGACGGCAAACACCCACTCGCGATATAGACGCTGCACCATCGTATCCGTGATGCTGCGACCCGCGCTCACGAGCTCCGGCGCTTCGGCCGCGCGATTCAGCCCGTCGGTCGCGTCCACCGTAAACACGATCGCGAGGCCCTTGCCGCGGTAGTAGTTCGCGAGCGGCAGCTCGACGGTTCGCACCGCCGAATCGGGCGTGGCGCCGCCAAGCATCGCCGCCCAGGGTGGCGAGACGTGCATGATCGCGGCGTCGGCGTGCGGCGCCCAGTTGTTGATCGCGATGATCACGTCGGCGGTCGAATCGAGTCGCGGCGGGATCGCGGAGAAGCCCATGAGGTACGTCCGCGGTGTCAGGCCTGGGCCCGCGCCGTCGCCGCAACCCAGGACTCCCACAACCGCGATAATGAGGGTTCGCGCTCGCATGCCGGCGAATCTAAGACCCATCCCACTTTGCGACATGTGACGGTCGACCACGGCTCTTGACGCCGTACGTCGCAACGCGTTAGAAACGGACCCATGATTGCCCCGGGGCGGTGGACGATGTACGCGGTGGCGTTGGGATGCGTGCCATCTTCGGCGCTCTACGGCCAGAGCGCGGATACCACCAAGCCCTACACCCTGCCGCCGACGACCGTCTCGGTCACACGCACCGACGTCCCGCTCACCAAGGTGCCGCTCTCGATCCACACGGTGGATCGCACGGAGATCAGCCGCGCCAAGCCCACGTGGGGTCTGGACGAAGCGCTCGCGAACGTCCCGGGTGTCTTCGTTGCGAACCGGTACAACTTCTCCCAGGATCAGCGGATCTCGATTCGCGGCTTCGGCGCCCGCTCGGCGTTTGCCGTGCGCGGGATCAAGATTCTGGTGGACGGCATCCCGCAGACGCTCCCCGATGGCCAGGGGCAGCTCACCAATCTCGAGCTCGGCGAAGTCGATCACATCGAGGTGCTGCGCGGCTCGGTGTCGGCACTCTACGGCAATGCGTCAGGAGGTGTCATCAGCATTTGGACCAAACCGCACGACGTCGCGCACGTGAACGAAGAGGCCCGCTTCGTGACCGGCCGGTTCGACCAACGGTCCGGCCGATCCTGGAATAAGTGGCAAACCACGACCAGTATGCGAATCCGCGGCGCCAGCGCGCTCCTGACCGTCTCACGACTCGATTACGAGGGAGAGCGTGACCACAGCGCTGCGGATCAGCGCGTTCTGAACGCGCGCGTTCAGCTGCCGATGGGCAGTCGCTGGTCGCTCGCGCTGGTGACGGACGTCGGGGACAGTCCCCGCGCCGACAATCCAGGTTCGCTGACGCTCGCCGAGCTGCGCGCAAACCGCGACACCGTGCCCGTGCTGAACCGCAATCGCAACGCGGGGAAAGCGGTGACACAGTTCCAGACGGGCGCCACGCTGCGCCGTACGATGACCAATGGGGGGGAAGCCGCGATCACGATCTTTGGACTCACGCGCAGTCTGCAAAACCCGATCACCACGACGTACATCGATCTCGATCGCGTCGATTATGGCGCCCGCGCCAGCGTCACCTATCCGATGGCACTCGGCTCCCTCGTGCACCGGCTCACCGCGGGGTTCGATTTCCAGCGCCAGCGCGACGACCGCAAGAACTTCAACTATCTCAACACGCCCGGCGACTCCGCCAAGGCCGACACCGTCCGCTCGCTCGATCAGCTCGAGCACGTCACGGAAATCGGACCGTTCGTCCAGAGTGCGCTCGAGCTTTCTTCGCGTACGACGCTCACCACGGGACTGCGATACGATTGGGTGAAGTTCGCCGTGCAGGATCACCTGATCACGCCACCGTCCAACCCGGACGGCTCGGGCGACCGGCTGATGCGGGCGCTCTCCGGATCATTCGGGATCGCCGTGAATCCCTCGAGTCGGGCGACGCTGTATGCCAACGTCGGATCGTCATTCGAGACACCCACCACCACCGAGCTGGCCAATTCGGCGACCGGTACCGGCGGGTTCAATCCCGATCTCAAGCCGCAGCACGCGCGGAACTACGAAGTCGGCGCGCGGGGGTCACTGGGGAGGGGGCAACGGCTCGGGTTCACCATTGCCGTCTTCCAGGCCGACGTGCGTGACGCGCTGATTCCCTACGAGATCCAGGCGCCGCGATTCTACTACCGCAATGCCGGCAGCACGCGCCACCGTGGCGTCGAGGTCAGCAGCGTTCTCACGATCGTGCCCGGCGTGCGGCTCAATGCGGTCTGGACCTACGCGGATTACCGCTATCGCCGATACTCGTTTACTGTCAGCGACACGATCGTCCACACGCTGGATGGGCGGGCGCTCCCCGGAATCCCGCAAAACTGGCTCAATCTCACGTTGGGGGCGCAGCCGGCGGCATTTCACGGTGCGTGGGCGGAGGTGCAGCAGACTCGTTCGTCTGGATACCTCGTGAGCGACACGCTGAGCGCCCGCGCGGCGCCGTGGTGGTCGACGAATGTGCGCGTCGGCTGGGAGGGAACGACCGGCGGAATGCGGCTCGCGCCGTTTGTGGGAATCAACAACGCCTTCAATCATCTATATGTCAGCTCCGTGGTGATCAACGCGGCGCGCGATCGCTTCTACGAGCCGGCACCAGGTCGGAACGTTTATGTGGGTCTTTCCGTCGGCGCCGGTCGGTAGGTAGTTTTGGATGCATGACAAAACGTTCGAGCGTCATCGCCTTGCTCCTGCTCTCGGCGCCGATCTGCGTGGCCCAAAGTCCCACGACGCAGCCACAAATCGACTGCGACTGGCTCACCGTCGACACGACGGCCAAGACCGCCACGCTCCAATTGACCGCGGGCCTGACGCAGCTGAACGGCGGCTTGAACTTCAACGGCTTCAACGACGGCAAGCTGTCGCTGACCGTTCCCCTGAACTGGACCGTCGTGCTCCGGTTCGTCAATCACGACGCGAATCTCCCGCATTCCGCCGAAGTCGTCGATACGATGAAACCGATGCCGGCCGGCCCAGTTGAGCCGCCGGCCTTCCCGCGCGCCATGACGGTGCAGGGGCGGCTGCTGCAGGGCCTCGGCTCGGGGGAAACGGACTCGGTGCGATTCGTGGCGAACAAGGCGGGGTCCTACATGATCTTCTGCGCGGTGCCCGGCCATGGCCTGGCGGGGATGTGGATCCGGCTGAAGGTCTCGCCGACCGAGAAGCGGCCGACGCTCACGAGCTCGAGCACCTGATCTGCCGGGCGTTCGAAACGAATCGAGGCCGGGATTGCTCCCGGCCTCGATTGTTTTCCGGTCCCGAGTCTACTGGACCTCGACCGTTCCGTGCATCTGCGGGTGGATGTGGCACGTGTAGGTGTACGTGCCGGCGACCGCAAACGTCCGCTCGACCGCCACGTTCGCATTGGTGCCGCCGATGTCGGCCGGGGCACCGGTCTGGGCGGCGAAGAAAACGTTGTGGGCCACGGATCCGAACGTGAACCTGACAATGTCGCCGGCACTCACCTGCAGCGTTGCGGGCGTGAACGCGAGCCCGTCTGTTGCCGCGACAGTGTTTGCCGGTGGAGGAGGCGCCGCCGTCGAACCGTAACCGCTGCCGCAGCCGACGAGTACACCTGCGAACGCAACGACGGTGAAGCGAGTCTTGAGCGTAAACATTCTTCCGCCTGGTATGTGGTGCAATCAAGTTCGAACGGACGCGGTGCGCCGTATTGATCGGAACCGGCGCGCATTTTTGAATGTTCGTGCTGCATGTCCGGATCCGTCCTCCTCGAGTCGATCGTGACGCGCGGCCGCGTGACGCGCCGCGACAGTCAGTCTGCGATCGTGACCAGTCAGGCGTTGGACTGGCCCGGCGTGCGCGTGGAGGCCGGGCGCAACGACGTGTCGGCGGTCGACGATCTCGTAGGCGATCAGCACTATCTGTCGCTCAACCTCGACAGGACGCCGCTCAAGCTCGAGGTCCAGGAGTCGCACGGATTCAGGCAGTTCACGGTTCCGCCGGAGAGTCTCTGGATCAGCCCCAGCACGATGCCCATCACGCTGCGGCTCAACAGCACGCTGCGATATCTGCGCGTGGCACTCGATCCACTGCACCTCGCGCGACTGGTGACTCCGTCGCTCGATACCGTCGAGCCCATGCGCCTGCGGCGCACCTACGCGGTGCGGTCGCCGCAGATCCGGCATCTCATGCTGACGCTCAGGGACGAAGCGGACAGTCGCAATGCGGGTGGGCTGGCTCTGGTCGAAGCCGTCACGGCCGGACTTGGCCATCTACTGCTGCGTCACGCCGGCGTCGAGCAGCCCCGACCGCTGCGAGCGCGCGGTGGCCTGGCGACGGCCGCGAAGCGGCGCGTGCTCGAGATGATCGATGCCGCTCTGGAGACACGCCTGACCATCGAGGTGCTCGCGCGCGAAGTCGGGCTTTCGCCGGCGCACTTCGCGCGCGCGTTCCGGGAATCCCTTGGGCGCGCGCCGCATCAGTATCTGCTGGCACGCCGCCTCGAGCGCGCCCGCAGGCTGCTCGAGACGACGAGTGCGACCCTCTCGGACATCGCGCAGCGCACCGGGTTCGCCGATCAGGCGCATTTTACCAGACTCTTCAAGCGCGCGTTCGGGACGACTCCCGGTGTGCTGGTGCGCACTTTCCACTAGGTTCTGCGGACCAGGAGGAAGGACTTGGAGCACGAACTCGCCGCCGCTGGCGCTGTGCGCGGGCGCCTCCGCAATCGAAGCCTCCCCGAATGATCGCGCTCCGATGTGGTTTTGCACGTTCCTGCGGCGCTGACTCGCGTGGAGTCTCGGGGCTGGTTAAGCTCATCTCGGTATGCCTGCATCCCGCTCGCCCGCGCTCCGCGCACATCTGCAGCCCCGCCACAAACTCTGGCTCAACTGGAACGGCGCGTTCCTGATGGGGCCGCGGTATCTGCGGTTCCTCGAGGCGGTCGAGGACACGGGAACGATTCGCGCCGCCGGGCGTGCCGTCGGCTGGAGCTACCGAACCTGCCTCAATCGGATTCGCGCGATGGAGCGCGTCCTCGGCGCGAAGGTGCTGGTCACGTCTCGGGGCGGCGCGACCCGCGGCGGCGCGCGCCTCAGCGCGGAAGCCCGACGCCTGGTGAGGCTCTTCACACGGTGGCGGCGCGAAGCGCTCCGTCTGAGCGACGTTGCATTTCGAAAAATCGTGCGCCGATAGGCACGGTGTTGCCTATCGCGAGACAGGGCGCTAGCGTTTTTCCTCATGCGCCATGTCCACGTTTCCATCGTGGTGCTCGCCGCCATCGCGCCGACGGTGGCGCGCGCGCAGGGCACCGCCGTTTCCACGACTCCTCGCCTTACCGGTTACCTCCAGCCCCGCTTCCAAGCCGTGGGCGATTCGGCGTCCTTTTTTCTGCGCCGCGCCCGATTCGCCGTCGAGGGCAACATCACGCCGTGGGCTTCGTATCGCGCCCAGGTGGAGATGCGCACCATCGGAGCGCCGGCCACGCCACCCGCCTCGCCGCTCACGCTTTCGGCCACGGATCTGTGGGTCAGGATGAGTCATCACCGTTGGACCGGAACCGTGGGCCAGTTCCGCGTCCCCTATTCCCTCGAGTCGCTGCTCAGCTCGACGACTCTGGAGACGACCGAGCGCTCGCGCATCGTCAACGCCGCCAAGCGTGACATCGGCGCCCAGGCGGAGTGGCGCCTCCCGGATCGGCTGCTGGTCCAAGCCGCAGTCGTGAACGGCGAGGGACCCAATCGCGCAACCAACCCCGACAACCGGATGGCCTATTACGCTCGGGCCGTCGTCACGCCACTGAAAGGCCTGGACGTCGGCGGCGCGTTCGAGGGCTACAGCGACAGCACGGGTGTGGATGGCCAGGTGATCTACAAAGGAAAGCGCTGGTCCGCGCGCGCGGAGTACATCCGCGAGAGAAACCGCAGAACCGACGTCCGCACCACGGGTTGGTACGCGCTCGCAACCTTCCGCGCCACACCGCAGCGCGTCCAGCTCATCGGGCGCGTGCAGCAGTTCGACCCGAGCAATCAGGTCACCACGGACCGCTCCACCGGTTACCTGCTCGGCGTGCAGTACTTCATCCGTGGCGACGACTTCAAGCTGCTGGGCGACTACGAGGTCTTTCGCGAGCAGGCCGTCGAGCTCAAGAACAACCGGGGAGTGATTCAGATGCAGGTGCGCTGGTAAATGAGGGGGTGGGGACCAGGGGTTTGGGTCGCGGCGCTCATCGGTGCCTCCGCGGCACCGAGCCAGTCTCGCGACGTCATTCTCGCGACCACGACATCGACCCGTGACGCCGGTTTGCTCGATACCCTGGTCCCGCTGTTCGAGCGACAGACTGGCTACAAAGTCAAGGTGATTGCTGTCGGCAGCGGTCAAGCGCTCGAGATGGGGCGACGCGGTGACGCGGATGTCGTCCTCGCGCATGCGCCGGACGCCGAACGGGTCCTCGCCGACTCAGGCTACGTCGTCCGTCGCCGTCTGGTGATGCACAACGACTTCCTTATCGTCGGCCCACCGGGCGATCCGGCCGCGCTGCGCGGCATGAACGACGCGGTCGCGGCGCTGCGGCGCATTGCCGAGCGTACGCAGCCGTTCGTCTCGCGCGGCGACCGGTCTGGAACCCACCAGATGGAGCTGAAGCTGTGGCGCACAGCGGCGATTCAGCCGCCCGCCGCAGGGAGCTGGTACGTCGAGGCAGGACACGGGATGGGCGAGACGCTCCAGATGGCCGACGAGAAGCGCGCCTACACCCTCACCGATCGCTCGACGTATCTGGCGTGGCGGGATCGACTGCAACTCGTGCCGATGGTCGAAGGAGATCCGCTCCTCTATAACGTCTACCACGTCCTCGAGCTGAATTCCCGGAACGCGCCGCGCATCAATGCGGCCGGAGGCAAAGCGTTCGCCGACTTCATGGTGGCGCCGGCGACCCAGGCATTGATCGGCGAGTTCGGGAAGGCGC
>DASWEL010000350.1:0-3977 GCA_036394755.1 Gemmatimonadales bacterium
GCTGGCCGACGCGGTGTTCGCGCTGCAGGCCCTCGGCGTCGTGCCGATGCTGCTCTCCACCAACGACGCGATGCGCAAGCGGTGGCTCGATGCCGCTATCCAGGGTCGCGCCATGGCGTCGTTCGCAATGACGGAGCCGGAAGCCGGCTCGGACGTCGCCTCACTCGGGGCGACCGCCGAGCCCGATGGCGACGCGTACCTGCTATCGGGCACCAAGACGTTCATTTCGAACGCCGGGATCGCCGATTTCTACACGGTGTTCGCAACCACCGATCGCGCCAAGAAGCACAAAGGCATCGGCTGTTTCGTCGTCCCGGCCGACACGCCCGGCGTCCGGCTGGTTCGGCCGCTCGTGCTCTCCTCCCCTCATCCACTCGGGGAAATCGCGTTCCAGAAGGCGCGCATCCCGGCCGAATGCCGGCTCGATGGCCCTGGTGAAGGATTCAAGCTTGGCCTCGCCACGCTCGATCGCGTCCGCGCCACCGTCGGCGCCGCCGCGTGCGGCATGGCGTCCCGCGCGCTCGCCGAGGCGCTGGCGCATGCGAAGTCGCGCCGGCAGTTCGGGAAGCCGCTGGCCGACTTCCAGCTCATTCAAGAGAAGCTGGCTCGCATGGCCACCGATCTGACCGCCGCGCGGCTGCTCGTCTATCGGGCGGCGTGGGAGAAGGATCGTGGCGCGCCGCGCGTCACGCTCGAGGCGGCGATGGCGAAAGCGTTCGCCACCGAAGCGGCGCAGCGAATCGTGGACGACGCGGTCCAGATCCTGGGCGGTCGGGGCGTGCTCGCCGACCATCCCGTGGACCGGCTGTATCGGTCCGTTCGCGCCTTGCGGATTTACGAAGGGACGACCGAGATCCAGCACCTCATTATCGCGGGGCAGCTCATCAAGTGAAGATCGTCGCGATCGGCGGCGGACCGGCCGCGCTGTACTTCGGGATCCTGATGAAGGAAGCCGATCCCGCTCACGAGATTACGATCCTCGAGCGCAACCGGCTCGACGACACGTTCGGATTCGGCGTGGTCTTCTCCGACGCGACGCAGAACAACCTCGCGGTCGCGGACCCCGAGACGTATGACGCCCTGGCGCGCGAGTTCTTCCATTGGGACGACATCAGCATTCACTGCCGCGGCCACGTTATTCGTTCGGGGGGCCACGGATTCAGCGGGCTGTCGCGCCGCAAGCTGCTCGCGAACCTGGGTCAGCGCTGCAAGAAGCTGGGCGTGTGCGTCGAGGTCGGAAGCGACGTGAAGGACCCGGACGTCTACCGGGCCGACGCCGATCTCGTCATCGGCGCGGACGGTTTCAACAGCACCGTGCGCCGCCGCTACGCCGAGCACTTTCATCCCAGTATGGATGAGCGGCCGAACCGCTTCGTCTGGCTCGGCACGACGCGTCCCTTCCCTGCCTTCACATTCTATTTCAAGCGCGACGCGCACGGATTGTGGCGCGTGCACGCGTATCAGTACGAGCCGGGACACTCCACGTTCATCGTCGAAGCGACGGAGGCCACCTGGCGCAGCTCCGGGCTCGACCGGGCGACCGAAGACGACACCGTGGCCTTTTGCGAAGCGCTCTTCAAGGAAGAGCTCCAGGGCCACCGCCTCCTGAAGAACCGCTCACTGTGGCGGAATTTCGTCACGATCAAGAACGGCAGATGGTCGCACGGCAACGTGGTGCTCCTGGGCGACGCCGCGCATACGGCGCATTTCTCGGTGGGTTCTGGCACCAAGCTGGCGATTGAAGACGCGATTGCGTTGGCGGGCGCCCTGCGACGCGAGCACGACATCCCAGCGGCGCTTGCCGCCTATGAAGCGGAGCGCCGCCCCGCGGTCGAGAGCCTGCAGCGCGCGGCACAGGTGAGCCTGCAGTGGTTCGAGGACACCGAGCGCTACATGAGCCTCGACCCGCTGCAGTTCGCCTTCAATCTGTTGACGCGGAGCCTGCGGATCACGCACGACAACCTGAAGGTGCGCGATGCAACATTCGTCGAGGCGATCGACGAGTGGTATGCAAAAGAAGCGGAGAAGCAGTCGCACGTACGACGCACGACGCACGACGCACGTCCTCCGATGTTCACTCCATTCCGGCTACGCGACCTCGTCTTGAGCAATCGAGTAGTGGTGAGTCCCATGTGCCAGTACATGGGGGAGGACGGTACACCGAACGAATGGCACTTGGTGCACCTCGGCAGCCGCGCGATCGGCGGCGCAGGGTTGGTCTTCACCGAGATGACCGACGTGTCGCGCGCCGGGCGGATTTCTCCGGGGTGCACCGGGATGTACAAGCCGGAGCATGTCGCGGTGTGGAAGCGGATCGTCGACTTCGTGCACGTGAACAGCAGCGCCAAGCTCGCGATGCAGCTGGGCCACGCCGGACGCAAAGCCTCGACGCAGCGGATGTGGGAGGGAATGGATGAGCCGCTGCCCGACGGCAATTGGCCGATCATCTCGGCGTCGCCCCTGCCCTACTTTCCCTACAGTCAGGTGCCGAAGGAGATGACGCGGGCCGACATGGACGAGGTGAAGGACGACTTCGTTCGTGCCGCCCAGATGTCGAATGACGCGGGGTTCGATCTCCTGGAGCTCCATTTCGCCCACGGGTATTTGCTCGCGAGCTTCATCTCGCCGCTGACGAACACGCGCACCGACGCTTACGGCGGCTCGCTCGAGAACCGGATGCGGTTTCCGCTCGAGGTGTTCGACGCCGTGCGCGGCGCGTGGCCTGAGTACAAGCCGATGTCGGTGCGCATTTCGGCGGTCGACTGGGCACCTGGTGGGATGGAGCCGGCCGATTCGGTCGAGGTGGCGCGGCTGCTCAAGGCGCACTCCTGCGACATCACTGACGTCTCCGCCGGCCAGACCGTGGCCGACGCGAAGCCGCAGTATGGCCGCCAATTTCAGACGCCCTTTGCCGACCGGATTCGCCACGAGGTGGGGATCGCAACGATGGCCGTCGGCAACATCTCGTCGTATCAGGACGTGAACACGATTCTCGCAGCGGGCCGCGCAGATCTATGCGTCCTGGCGCGGGCGCACCTGTGGGACCCCTACTGGACACGTCACGCAGCCTACGAACAAGGCTATCCGCTTCCCTGGCCCGATCCCTACGCGACGCTCAATAAATACAAACCCAGACCCTCTTAAATGAGAGAGAGCACGGAGCAGGGAGCAAGGAGCAAGCTTATCATCGGAGCGTACTGCTCCGTGCTCCCTGCTACCTAGAAACCTATGCCAGTTACCTACTCCGGTTATTTACAGCTCGACGCGTTGCTCTCGTTGCAGCAGCCGCGCCCTGGCCTGCTCGAACACGACGAGACCCTCTTCGTCATCATCCATCAGATCTACGAGCTGTGGTTCAAGGAAGTCCTGCACGAGCTCGACTACCTGCAGAAGCTGCTGCGCTCGAACGACACGCCGCTGGCCGGCGCCACGCTCAAACGCATTCTGACGATTCTCAAGACGCTGGTCGCGCAGATCGACGTGCTGGAGACGATCACGCCGCTCAACTTTCTGGCGTTCCGCGACCGGCTGGAGTCGGGTAGCGGCTTTCAGTCGCATCAGTTTCGCGAGATCGAGTTCATGCTGGGCAAAAAGGGGCGGCCGTCGTTCGAGCGCTATCCGGAGGGCAGCGAGAACCGCAAGCGGGTCGAGCGGCGGTTCAGCCAGCCGACCCTGTGGGATGCATTCCTTGACTACCTGACGGCCAACGGATACCGCGTCCCGAAGACCTTGCTGCAAAGAGATTACAGCAAGGTCTCCGAGCCGTCACCCGAAGTACAGCGGATTCTCGTCGAGGTCTACAGGACGAATCCGGCCGTCGCACAGATCGCCGAGCGGCTCGTCGATCTCGATGAGGGGTTCATGGAGTGGCGGTACCGGCACGTGAAGATGGTGCAGCGCACGATTGGAACGAAGCAAGGAACTGGAGGCTCCGCCGGCGCCGAGTATTTAATGAAGACGCTGAACCAGCCCGCGTT
>DASWEL010000351.1:0-4059 GCA_036394755.1 Gemmatimonadales bacterium
AGCCGACCGACCTGGGCAAGGGGGCGGAGTTCAAGGGCAAGAAGATCGAGATGAAGGACAAAGGCCAGGTCGCCTACCTGTTGTCCTTCACGGCGGGGAGAGCGTTCGAGGCTACCACGGACGGCACGAAGAACACCGACGTGCACCTGTACGTCTACGACGCGGCCGGCAAGGACGTCGGCAAGGACGACTCGCCCGGCCCGAAGTGTTCGGTGAAAGTCACGCCGGCGAAGGACGGGAAGTACAAGTTCGTCATCAAGAACGCCGGGGGGGACAACACGGTGACCTTCGAGGTAAAGGTCGCTGAGTGATGACCCGCCGATTGTCAGAGAGACCCGAGGATTCAAGCGGCTCTTTGGTGGCCCGGATCACGCCGGGTGGCTGCCGCCCGAAATGCAACGCCCCTAGCCGCAGAGGCCATTCGTTAGGGCAGCCTGTTCGATTTCATTCTTACTCTTTCTGATACTTGAGCTGTAAAAGCGTCCACTTTCGAGGAGCTGTGCCATCGGCTCCTGCGGCGTTCCGCGTCCGAGTCTGGGAGATTACGTCACGGGGACGGGGTCACGGTGGCGGGGCTCACGGACAGGCGACGGCCGCCGGAGGACGTTCATCTTGACTATGCCCCTATTCACTGTTCTTGACACATCAGTCCAGAACGCGTACCTTCCGCTCATGGCGCGACCAAAGGAATTCGATCGGGACCACGTCCTGGGCAAGGCGATCGAGGTATTCGCCAGCCACGGGTACGAGGGTGCGTCCACGGAAGCGCTGCTGACGCACATGGGCCTCAGCCGCCAGAGCATGTACGACACTTTTGGCGACAAGCGGCGGCTGTATCTGGAAGCGCTGGAGCGATACAGCACGTCGAGCACAGCCGAGATCATCGCGTCGATGAATGCTGAAGTGTCGGCGATGGAGGGCCTGGAGGCGGCATTGCTCGCCTTCGCGCTGCGACCGTCCACACGCCCGGCCGATGGCTGCCTCGGCGTCGCTGCGGTGACGGAATTCGGGCGGACGGATCGCGAGGTCACGGCAATCACCGAGGCCTCGGGCGCGACACTGACCACC
Organism: Gemmatimonadales bacterium; assembly: GCA_036394755.1. Classification (GTDB taxonomy): domain Bacteria; phylum Gemmatimonadota; class Gemmatimonadetes; order Gemmatimonadales; family GWC2-71-9; genus 20CM-2-65-7. Next base: position 1,069 of record DASWEL010000351.1, read on the forward strand.
GCGTTCGAGCGGATCATTCGCCGGGGTCAGAAGGCTGGCGAGCTCGCCTCCGATCTCGATCCCCGTACCGTCGCCTCGTTTCTCTCGACCACGCTGATGGGCTTGAAGGTCTCGGCACGCGCCGGCGGCAAGCCCGCCGTGCTGCGCGACGTCGTCAGGCTCACACTCCGAAGTCTACGAAAGTAGCAACGCGAATAGTCATGCGATGTTCGTGTATACACTTCTGGACCAAATGGTCCATATAGGAGCAGGAAATGCCAAAGACGATCTTGATCACCGGTACGAGCACTGGACTCGGCAAGCTCACTGCGAAGTACTTCGCTCAGCAGGGATGGAACGTCGCCGCGACGATGCGAACGCCCGAGAAGGAGCGCGAGCTCACGGCCTACGACAACATTTGCCTCTTCAAGCTCGACGTCACCGATCGCGCGCAGGTCGCAACGGCGATCGAGCAGGCAAGCGCGTCGTTCGGCCGCATCGACGTGATCGTCAACAACGCCGGCGCAGGCTCGTATGGCCCGCTCGAATTCGCGGAAGAGAGCACGATCGATTGGCAGTTCGACGTCAACGTGCGCGGTCCGATCAACGTCATCCGGGCGATCCTGCCGCACTTCCGCGCCAACAAGGGCGGGATGATCATCAACATCAGCTCGTTCATGGGCGTCACGACCGCGGTGCCGACTGGTTCCCTCTACAACATGTCGAAGTTCGCACTCGAAGGGCTTACTGAAGGTCTCTTCTACGAGCTGAAGCCCCTCAACATCGAGCTACGATTGGTGGAACCCGGCGGATCGAAAGGAAACAACTTTCTCGAGAATATCGTGTTCAACTCACACGCCGACATCACCGACTACGACGCGATCAGCGCGAAGGTGAACGCGATGTTCGCGTCGATCGATCCTGAGCGCCTGGACGATCCACAGGAGATCGTCGACGAGATCTACGCCCTCGCAACCGGTGCCAATCAGCAGTTCCGGACGTTGGTTGGCCAGACGGGCAAAGACCTCATGGCGCTCCGGCGCTCGGCGACGATCGAAGAGTATCTGTCGACGATCGCCGCGAACTTTGGATAGCGCACACGCGTCACTCGGCGCGTAAGACAACTGATGGATTGAGCCTGTGGCATCGGGCTCCTCGGCGTTCCGCGTCCGAGTCTGGCAGATTACGTCATGGGGACGGGGAGAGCGTAGGAGACATAAAGGCCCTTCAGTACGGGGCGACGGGTAGCGCGGCACCGTTGTCATGTTTCGTCCCGACGTACAGAGCGTTTTACGAGTGGGCGCGCCGCGCCGGCACGTCGTGGCGATGGATCCAGTCCTAAGCCTCGTGGCGGATCGAAGGAGATTCGTTTGATCATACTCCGCTCAACACCCTGGCTCGCCCGGTCTGTCTTCTCACCGAGGCCGACGCCGGCCGCTCCCAGACAAGGTGAGATCGTCGTTCGGACCCACCTAAAACACAGTAGGTGCCAGGTGGCCGTCTCGCAGGGTTGACCATGTGGAGACCGTATATGGGTCCGCCCCCTCTCGGGGACTTCAGGATCTCGGCCCGAGTGTCATTTCTCCCTGGGCCAGGTCCGGAAGCTGGCCGCGCGCGTTCGTCATGAGCGCGGCCTACGACTTCGACCTTGTCTGTATCGGGAGCGGTCCGGCGGGCCAGCGGGCCGCCGTGCAGGCCGCGAAGCTCGGCCACCGGGCCGCCGTCATCGAGAAGCGCCGGTGTGTGGGCGGTGTCTGCATAGACACCGGCACCATCCCGAGCAAGACGCTGCGCGAAACCGTGCTCATGTTCTCAGGGCTCACCGGGCGCGCCGATCGCCTGCCATGGACCCGCGTGGACAGCCGCCCCACGGCCGCCCAGCTGTTCACCGGTGTCGACGCGGTCATCGCGCGCGAGGTCGAGGTGGTCGAGCGCCAGCTCCGCCGCAACGACGTGACGCTGCTCTCGGGCGAGGCGTCGTTCGTGGACCCGCACACGCTGGCCGTGCACGGGGAGGGCGGGCGGCGGCACGTCTCGGGGGCCAACATCGTCATCGCCATCGGCACCGAGCCGGCGGCCACGCCCGGGGTCGAGGCAGATGGCGCGGTGATCCTCAACACCGACCAGGTGGTCCAGCTGAAGCACCTCCCGCGCTCGATGACCGTCGTGGGGGCCGGCGTGATCGGGATCGAATACACCTCGATCTTTGCGACCTTGGGCGTGGCCGTCACCCTGGTCGAGCGGCGCGACCGCCCGCTCGAGTTCCTCGACCGGGAGATCGTCGATGAGTTGATCCATCAGATGCGGAACCGCAACGTGACCTTCCGCTTCGGCGAGGCGGTAGAGGCCCTCGCGGTCGCCGAGGGGCCGCCGCGCAAGGCCGTCGTCACCCTGGAATCGGGCAAGCGGATCGTCTCGGACATGGTGCTGTTCTCGGTGGGGCGCGTGGCGGCGACCGACGCGCTGAACCTCTCCGCAGCCGGGCTCGCCGGCGATGCACGCGGCCGCATCAAGGTGGACGAGCGTTTCCGGACCGCGGTGCCGCACATCTTCGCGGCTGGCGACGTGATCGGATACCCGAGCCTCGCCGCGACCTCGTCGGAGCAGGGTCGGCTGGCCGCCTGCCACGCCTTCGGCGTCGAGGCCGGGCCGATGGCGAGGCACTTTCCCATCGGGATCTACTCGATCCCGGAGATCTCGATGGTCGGCGCGCCCGAACACGAGCTGACGGCTCACAAGGTCCCCTACGAGACCGGTGTCGCGCGCTACCGAGAGATTGCCCGCGGGCAGATCTTGGGCGATGACAGCGGGATGTTCAAGATGCTCTTCCACCGGGAGGACCGGCGGCTGCTCGGGATCCACTGCATCGGGACCGGCGCCACCGAACTGGTCCACGTCGGGCAGGCCGTGCTGGGCCTGGGCGGCGGACTCGACTACTTCCTGCAGACCGTGTTCAACTATCCGACCCTCGCCGAATGCTACAAGGTCGCCGCACTGGACGCCTCGAACAAG
>DASWEL010000352.1:0-14144 GCA_036394755.1 Gemmatimonadales bacterium
CGATCAAGATCGCGCCCACGAGCAATTACAATCTGGACAGCGCGCAGGTGGTGAACGTCAACACCGTGCTCATCCTGCATTCAAGTCCTCTCACCTGTTCGTACGGGATCCCCGGGGTGTTGTACGCGAAGCTGCACGTAGTGGAGATCGACACGACGTCCACTACCACTAATGGTCGGCGGATGGACTTCGCGATTCTTATCGACGCCAACTGCGGATATCGCGGTCTCGAACCAGGCGTGCCGCGCCAATAAATCGTGATCGACCTGAAGTTGTTGCGCGCCTCGCCCGGCCAGGTGCGAGCCGCACTCGCACGCCGCGGCGATCCGTCGTTGACCCGCCTGCTCGACGAGATCGAAGCGTTGGACATGAAGCGCCGTACGCTGACCGCGCAGCTCGACACGCTGAAGGCGGAGCGCAACGACGCCGCGAAGGCGGACGCGCTCGTCGCCAAATCGCAGGGCGGACTCCCGGAGGCCACCACGGCGGCGCGCCGCAAGCTGGGCGAGCGCATCACCACGCTGGAGTCGGAGCTCCGACAGATCGAGACGACACTCGAAGCGAAGGCGCTGTTCGTCCCGAATCCGCCGCTGCCCGACGTGCCGGAAGAGCAGACGATGCTGCGGAGCTGGGGAACGCCGGCGCCCAAAGGCGGCAAGCCGCATTGGGAGATCGCCGAAAAACTCGGCATTCTCGATTTGCCGCGCGGCGCCAAGCTCGCGGGCTCGGGATTCCCGGTGCTGATGGGCGCCGGCGCGCGACTGGCGCGAGGCCTGATCAACTTCATGCTGGACCTGCACACGCGCGAGCACGGCTACGTCGAAGTCGAGCCGCCGTTCCTGGTGCGGCGCGAAGTCATGGCCGGCACGGGTCAGCTGCCGAAGTTCGAAGACGATCTCTATCGCACCATGCCGGACGACCTGTTTCTCGTTCCCACGGCGGAAGTTCCGGTCACGAACCTTCACCGCGACGAGATTCTCGACGGGACGACCCTGCCCAAGGGCTACGTCGCGTATACGCCGTGTTTCCGGCGTGAGGCGGGCGCCGCGGGGAAAGACACCCGCGGGCTGCTGCGCGTGCATCAGTTCGACAAGGTCGAGCTCGTGCGATTCTGCCTCGCCGCCGACTCACCGGCCGAGCACGAAAAACTCACCGCGCATGCCGAAGCGGTGTTGCAGAAACTGGAGCTGCCCTATCGTGTCGCCCTGTTGCCGGCGAATGACTTCGGCTTCTCGGCCGCTAAGACCTACGACCTCGAGGCGTGGGCCCCGGGTGTTGGACAGTGGCTCGAGGTCTCGAGCTCCAGTACCTTCACCGACTATCAGGCCCGGCGGGCCAACATTCGCGCCCGCCCCCGCCCAGGCGAGAAGCCCGAATTCGTGCACACGTTGAACGCCTCGGGGGTCGCGCTGCCGCGCACGATCGCGGCGCTGCTTGAAACCCACCAGCAGTCCGACGGCTCCGTGACCGTCCCGCCGGCGTTGGTGCCGTATGTCGGGACTGACCGCATTGCCTAGACGGGCGGGACCCGTCGTGCTCGTCGGCGCCGCGCTCCTATTCGGCGCCCTCTCGGTCGGGTACGCCTGGATCGTGGCGCGCCATCTCCGCAACGATGCGCGCGAGACCAGCCGCCTGCTCGGCCAGGTCTTCGCGGGCTTGAACGATCCGCGCGAAGGCGCCGCCGCCGACGCGCTGCTCACCCTCGCCGATGAAGTACGGCGGCTCGGCATTCCGCTCGCGGTCACGGACACGGCCGGCCGTATCACCGCGCTCGACAATGAACCGTTCGATGACACGGCAAGCGAACCGACGCGTCGTGCCTGGATCGCCGAGCTGGACCGCATTCACCCGCCGTTGATTCAGCCCGGCGTCGGCATGATCCACTACGGCGCGCTGCCCGCGGCCCGCGCCTTCACCGGCCTGGCCATGCTCCAGGGCGCGATGTTCCTCTGTCTTGTGTTACTGGCGGTCTGGGCCATGCGCGCGCGTGTCAGCGCGGCGCGCGACCGGCTGTGGGTGGCCATGGCGCGCGAGTCGGCCCATCAGCTCGGCACACCACTCATGAGCCTCACGGGTTGGATTGATTACCTGCGCGAGAATCCGGGTACACCGGGGAGCGAGCTGGTCGTTCATCTTGAGGCGGATGCGGAGCGCCTGCAGCGCGTCGCCAAGCGCTTCGAGCGCATCGGTCGTCCCTCGCGCCGCGAGCCCGTCGGATTGGGCACGGTCGCCGAGCGCGTGGTCGCCTACTTCCGGCCGCGGCTGCCGACGCTCGCGCATTCGGTGACGATCACGCTCACGTCGCCGGGCGCCGGACCGACCGCGACGGGCGATCCGGTGCTCATCGAATGGGCGCTCGAGGTGATCGTGAAGAATGCCGTCGACGCCTTGAGCGGCCGCGGCGGCCGGATCGAGGTCGAAGTCGAGGGTGGCGACTCTGTGGCGCGCGTCAGTGTCCGTGACGATGGCCCAGGCGTCGCGCCGGAGATACAGCACCAGCTGTTCGAGCCGGGCGTCTCCAGCAAGACCGGCGGCTGGGGGATCGGGCTGGCGCTGGCCCGCCGGATCGTCGAGCAGCAACATGGCGGCCGCGTGGCTTTTCGCCCGGGCCCGGAGGGCAGGGGTTCGGTATTTGTGCTTGAATTCCCGCTGAGATGACCGCGTCGCAGCCATTGCCGTTGAACCCCGCTCAGCGGGAGGCCGTCGAGCATCCTGGCGGACCCCTGCTCGTGCTCGCGGGGGCGGGCTCGGGGAAAACCCGGGTCCTGACGGCGCGGATCGCGCATCTGATCACGACGCTGCATGTCGCGCCGCAGCGGATCTTCGCCGTCACGTTCACGAACAAGGCGGCGGGGGAAATGCGCACGCGCATCGGCCAGTTGCTCGGGGCCGACCCGCGCGGGCTCTGGATCGGGACGTTCCACTCGCTCTCGGCTCGGCTATTGCGCCGCGAAGCGCCGCTCCTGGGATTCGGGCCGAACTTCACGATCTACGACTCGGACGACTCCGAGGCGCTGGTGAAGCGCCTGCTCGAGGCCCGGCAGCTCTCCACCAAGGTCTACCCGCCGCGCACGGTCCACGGCGTGATCTCGAGTGCCAAGAACCGCATGCTGACGCCGGAGGAGCTCGGGGCTCAGATGGACACGCCGATGATCAAGGTCGCCGCGGACGTCTACGCCGCGCTGGGACCGGCGCTGAAGCAGGCCAACGCGATGGATTTCGACGATCTCCTGCTGCACCCGCTCACGCTGTTTCGCGAGCATCCGGAACGGCTGGCGTACTGGCAGGATCGTTTTCAGCACGTGCTCGTGGACGAGTTCCAGGACACGAACGCCGCGCAGTACCTGCTGGTGAAGCACCTCGCCAGCCGGCACGGCAATCTCTGCGTCGTGGGGGACGACGATCAGGCGATCTACGGCTGGCGCGGCGCCGACGTCCGGCACATGCTCACGTTCCAGAACGACTTTCCCGGCACGAAGCTCGTGCGGCTGGAGCAGAACTACCGGTCCACGCAGATCATCCTCGACGCGGCCAACGGTATCATCGCCGAAAACACGGCGCGCCTGGGCAAGACGCTCTTCACGGAGAAAAAAGGCGGCGACCCCGTGACGTTGTTGAGCTCGGCCGATGAGCGCGATGAGGCGGAATGGCTGGCCAACGAGTTCGCCCGCCGCGCGGCGGACGGCGACGTGGCGTACGAGGGAATGGCGATCCTGTACCGCACCAACGCGCAGTCCCGTCCGCTCGAAGAGGCGTTTCGATTCCGCGGCATTCCCTACCGGTTGATCGGCGCGATCAGCTTCTACGAACGGCGCGAGGTCAAAGACCTCCTCGCTTACCTGCGGCTGATCGCCAATCCGGCCGACGACGAGGCCTTCCTCAGGGTGGTCAACGTTCCCCGCCGCGGTATCGGCGACGCCTCCCTCGCGGTGCTCGGCAAGGCGGCAGCGGGGTGGCAGAAGCCGCTGCTCGAGGCGGCGCGCCGTGCCGGCAGCGTGAATGACCTGCGCCCGAACGTGCGCGAGGCGCTGAGTGGCGTGGCGGCACTGCTCGACCGGCTCCGCGAGGCGGTGGGGCAGGCGGACCCCGCTACCGCGCTCGAAACGATCCTCGCGACCACCGGCTATGAGCAATACCTGGCCGAGGAGGGTGCCGAGGGGATGGAGCGGATCGAGAACGTGCGCGAGCTGGTCGCGGGCGCCGCCGCGTGGGCGGAAGTCCAGGATCCCGACGCGGCCGAGGGCACCGGCACTCCCGTCGAGCGCTACCTCACTCAGGCCGCGCTCATCACGCCCGTGGACGAGGACAAGAACGATCCGGGCGTCACGCTGCTCACCGCGCACATGGCCAAGGGACTCGAGTGGCCGATCGTCGCGCTCGCGGGTCTGGAGGATGGACTCTTCCCACTCGGTCGCTCGACCGAGCAACCGGGTGGCGTCGAAGAGGAGCGACGATTGTGTTACGTGGGTCTCACGCGCGCGCGCGAAAGGTTGTATCTCTCATGGGCACGCACCCGGTATCGCAACGGCCGGCTGGAGCTCGCGGAGCCGTCTCGTTTTCTCGATGCGCTGCCGCCCCATGTCGTGGAGGAGCGGAGTACGACGCCCTCCTGGCGGCCGCTGCGGTCTTCGGGTGCGATGCCGCCACGGCCGTCACGGCCGCGTGGCGCGGCGGCGCGGCGGCTGCCGCCGGACATCGGATTTCCCGAAGAAGCGTCGCAGGACGCGCCGCGCTACGTAAAAGGTGAGCGGGTACGCCACCGCAAATTCGGCGGCGGCATCGTGCGCGCGGTGTCGGGCGAAGGCCGCGAGCTGCGCGTGAGCGTGGACTTCGACGATCCGGACATCGGGACCAAGCAACTGCTCGTGGCCTATGCGGGCCTCGAGCGCGATTGGGAAGGAGAAGGGGCATGAGTGTGTCGCGAGAGGAAGTCCTCCGCATCGCCCAGCTGGCGGAGCTCGACGTGGAGGAGGAGGCGTTGCCGACGCTTGCCGAGCAGATGTCGCGCATCCTCGATTACGCGGCGCAGCTGAGCGCGGTGCCGGCGAACGGAACGGTCAAAGTGTTCGTGCCCGGTCCGGACGCGATCCGATTCCGCACTGACGAGGTCACTCCGTCCGGGCTCGCGTTTGGTCCCGAGGAGTTCGCCCCAGACTTCAAGGAGGGCTTCTTCGTCGTGCCGAAGCTTGGCCAGTTCGAGTGAGTGACGCAAAAGCGGTCGCTGACCGCCTGGTGAAAGCGAAGCGCCTCAACGCGCTGCTCACCCCTCCCAAAGAGCTCCGCAAGTCGCTCAATACGCAGATCGCCGCGGCGCGTCCGACCGGCGTGCTCTACGGCATGCCGGTCGCCGTGAAAGACAACATCTGCACGCTGGAATTCACGACGACCTGCGGCTCGCGCATTCTCGAAGGGTACCGCTCGCCCTATGAAGCCACCGCCGTCGCAAAGCTCAAAGCCGCCGGCGCGCTGATCGCCGGCAAGACCAACTGCGACGAGTTCGCGATGGGCTCGTCGACCGAGCATTCGGCGTACGGCCGTGTATTGCACCCACTCGACAAGACGCGCGTGCCCGGCGGCTCGTCCGGCGGATCGGCGGCGCTCGTCGGCGCGGGTGCGGTACCCGCGGCGCTCGGCTCGGAGACGGGCGGCTCGGTGCGCCAGCCAGCCGCTTTCTGCGGCATCGTCGGCATCAAGCCGACCTACGGCCGCGTCAGCCGCTACGGCCTCGTTGCCTTCGGATCGTCGCTCGATCAAATCGGCGTGTTCGGCCGCAGCGTACACGATGCCGCGCGCGTGCTGTCGGTGATCAGCGGGCGCGATCCCAGGGATTCGACGTGCGAGGACCGCGACCCGCTGCGCCTACCCACCGTGCCCGAGTCAATGCAGGGCTTTGTGGTCGGCTTGCCGAAGGAGTACTTCCCGCCCGAGCTCGATCCGGCCGTGCGGCGCGCGTGCGAGCGGGCCATCAGACTGATGAGGGAGCTGGGAGCCGCCGTCCGGGAAGTGTCCCTGCCGCATACGCCGTATGCCGTCCCGACCTACTACGTCATCGCGCCGGCGGAGGCCTCGTCCAACCTGGCCCGCTACGACGGGGTCCGCTATGGGCCGCGGTTCAAGGGGGCAGCGGATCTGCGCAGCCTGTATCGCGCGACGCGCGGGCAGGGGTTTGGACCCGAGGTGCGGCGCCGCATTCTGGTGGGTACCTACGTCCTGTCGTCGGGTTACTACGACGCCTACTACCGGCGTGCCCAGCAGATGCGGGCGCTGATCGCCCAGGACTTCCGGAACGCGTTCGATCGCGGCGTAGACTTGCTGTTTACGCCGACCGTTCCCACTCCCGCATTCAAGGCGGGGGAAAAGCTCGCCGATCCGATTGCGATGTACATGTCCGACATCTTTACCGTGACCGCGAACCTCGCCGGCCTGCCGGCGATGTCGTTGCCCATCGGTCGGGTGAAGGGGCTACCGATCGGCGGCCAATTGATCGGCCAGGCGTTCCTCGAGGATGAGATGATCGAGGCCGCCTACGCGCTCGAGCGCGTGGTCCCGGCGACGGACGAAGCCTGATGAGCCCCGCCTGGGAAACGATCATCGGGCTCGAGACGCACGTGCAGCTGCGCACGCGCTCCAAGATGTTCTGCGGCTGCTCGACGGCGTTCGGCGCGCCGCCAAACACGCAGGTCTGTCCCGTCTGCCTGGGACTGCCGGGAGCGCTGCCGGCCGCCAACGGCGCCGCCATCGGCCTCGCCGTCCGTGGCGCGCTGGCGCTCGGGTGCACGGTGCATCCCAAGAGCGTCTTCGCGCGCAAGAACTACTTCTATCCCGATCTGCCCAAGGGATATCAGATCTCGCAATTCGATCAGCCGCTGGCGACGAACGGCACGCTCTCGTTCCTCTCGTCCGAGCGCGGCATCGTGAACGCGGGCGTTGTGCGGCTGCACATCGAAGAAGACGCAGGCAAGTCGATTCACGATCGTTTTCCCAAGGCGACGGCGGTAGACCTCAATCGCTCGGGCGTACCGCTCATCGAGATCGTCGGCGGTCCTGATCTCCGCTCGCCCGCGGAGGCGCGCGCCTACCTGCAGACCCTGAAGCAGCTGCTCGAGTACATCGGGATCTCCGACTGCGATATGGAGAAGGGCAGCCTGCGGGTCGACGCGAACGTCTCCGTGCGCCGGACGGGTGAGACGGCGCTCAACACGCGCACCGAGGTGAAGAACATCAACTCGTTCGCGTTCGTCGAGAAGGCGCTGACCGTGGAGCGGGACCGGCAGATCGCGCTCATCGAATCGGGCGGCACGGTGACACAGCAGACGATGCTATACGACTCAAAAGAGAATTCAGTGCGGCCGCAGCGCTCGAAGGAAGAAAGCCACGACTACCGCTACTTCCCCGATCCCGACCTGCCGCCGCTCGTCCTGACGCCGGAGTTCGTGGCCGAGCAGCAGAGCGAGCTGCCGGAGCTGCCCGCGGCCAAGCGCGACCGCTTCGTGGCCAGCTACGGCCTCAGTCGCGAGCACGCCATGGTCGTCACCGCGACGCGTGCGGTGGCGGACTATTTCGAGACCGTCGCCAAGACGAGCGCCGAGCACCAGGCGGCCGCCAACTGGGTGATGACGGAAACGCTCGCCGACGCGAAGGACCACAACGATGAGTTGCGCGTATCGCCTGCGGCGCTCTCGCAGATCATTGGGCTGGTCAAGGGCGGCACACTCAGTCACCAGGCGGCCAAGCGGGTCTTCGCCGAGGTCGCCGCCAAGGGCGGAGATCCGCGCTCCGTCGCGGAATCGCTCGGCGTCATACAGGTGGCGGATACGAACGTCGTGTCGGGTTGGGTGACGGACGTCCTGGGCGCGCACGCGCCGGAAGTGGGGCGCTACAAGAACGGCGAAACGAAGCTGATGGCGTTCTTCGTGGGGCAGGTGATGCGGGCGTCGAAAGGCAAAGCCGATCCCAAGCTGGCGCAGCGCGTGCTCGAGGAGAAGCTCGCCTCCTAGCCCTCCCGCCACGGACGCTGTGCGCGCGACTGCCTCCAGTAATCGAGCGCCGGCGTCGGCAATCCAAAATGCTGTTGCGCCGTTTCTTCCACGCGCTCGGGCTCATGCCGGCCGCCTTCGCGCAGCGCCTGGCGCCGCATCCGCTTCGCCAATCCCAGCGCCTTCTCGCCCGCGGGATCCAGCCGGCGCGCGGCCGCGTCACTCGCGTCGGCGCCAAGCGTTTCCATCACGTATTCGAATGCGACCGCCATGTGTTTTTCGATGTCCGAGTCGGCCAGGTCCCACCGGCTCGTGCCCGCGATCACCTGGAACACCCACTGCCAGCTCTGGCTCTCGGTCAGATGCACCATGCCGCGGAACAGCCGGCGGTTGGTTCGCACGCTGAAGAGCGTGGGCGACAGGATCTCGTCGAGGTGCGCATCGCTCTCGGTGTGGTCCTTCATGATCACATCGCGCGCCTCACGCGCATACGCGTCGCCGAGGTGCGTCTCGAAGCGGCTCTCCCAGTACGAGTGTCCGAGCGCAACCGTACTCGACGTGAGCACCAGTTGGCGCGGGACAAAGAAGTTGTGCGCGATCGTGTCGGCGGCGAGGTGCGACAAGTAGCCGAGGCCAAAGGCTCGCAGTGGATCGCTCGGCGCCAGATCGAAGATTTCCTGACCCACGTGCCACGCGTGGCAATGCCGGCCGACCGGGGCGTACTTCTTCGCCATCGAGGTGTCGGCCGCGATGTTGCCGTAGAGGAAATCGTAGGGGAAGGCGCGCAGTAGATCGGCGACGATGGCGGGCAGCTGGTGCAGATTTGCCAGCACCGACTCACCCAGGAAGATGTGGGTGCCGGGCGTCCAGGCGTGCGCGACTCCCGGAAAGAGCACCAACGCGACGGCGGCGAGGAAGGCGGCCGCTCCCAATCGTCTCACCGTCGCTTCTTGCCCTTCAGCAGCTTGCGACTCCAGCGCCAGACAGACAGGCCGCGGCGTACGTTCCGCATCGTCGCCGCTGCATCGAGGGCTGTTTCCTCGATCTCTTGCTGCAGGACCTCGGCCAGCGCATCGAGATCGGTGAGTCGGTCCTCGGCTTTATCCACCGCGCTGACAATCCGGTGCCGGACGTCGCGCGACGTTCCCACCAGGGCATCGGCCTCGATCTTGATCGAGCCAATCAGCTGGCGCACATCCGCGAGCGCGGGCCCGGCAAACCCTTTGAGCGCCTTGACCATCGCCTGGACGCCGAGCGCGGCGGCGCTGATCCCCGCGGCGGCCACGAGGGCAGCGACGGCGATGATGGCGAGACTGATCGCCGACACGACGCCGACCCAGGTTGGCAGCATCACGAAACCTCTGCCGGGCTCGGGCGTGCTGTCAACGGGGTCACCAACGCGAGGACCTCCGCGGCCATGACACTCAGCAGCACCGTGACCAGCATCGCGCCGGGGGAGCCACGCACGAGGTCAAACCCGGCGCCGAGTGCGACCGCGGTGGCACCCTGACGTATGACGGAATGGGCGAATTCCGGGGGCGGCGCGAACGGCAGTGACCGCCAGACGGGATCCACTTGGTCGAGACCGAATCGCACCGTTACCCAGCGCACGAGCACGCGGATCAGGGCGAGAACCAGGGCTGCGAGCACCAGCCAGGCCGTGAGCGGGCGGAGCAGGGTACCGGCGACTATAAGGAAAGCAGCGTACAGCGGCACCTCCCAGCGGCTCAACAATCCGGCGACCGCGTGGCGTACGGCAGCGGGCGAGAAGCTCATCAGGACAGCTGCCTCCAGTCCGCACACGACGAACGGTGAGAGACCGGCGACATAGCTGAAACCGGCGCCGCACAGGATCACCGCGAACGCCGCAATGCCGGCGTCACGAGGCTCGGACAACAGGCCGCCTCGTGCCAGCACAACGAACAGGCCGCCGAGGGCCATTCCCGCGACCAGCGTCAGCGCGAGGCTCCGCAAGGCCGCGTGGGGGTGATAGAGCGCGACGCCGACCGTTACGGCGGCCGCGCCGAATGCCGTATCGAGCAGGGCATTGCGGCGGCCGAGTCGCGGGCCGCGCTGGCTGGCGGCAGTCGTCAGCGCGCCGCCGAGTACCAGTGCAGCCGTGAATAACGGGCGCCCCCACGCTTCGCCGAGCGGCGGCAGCGCGCGCGCCAACGTCCATGCCATCACGGTCGTCACGAGCAGGATCGGAAGGGCGAGCGTCGTTCCGATCAGCCAGGTACGAGTCGAGATCCGGCGCACCATCCGCCATTCGAGGCGCGCGCCGAACAAGGCGCCGATCCATGCGATCGCGAGCGCGACGACTGGCTGCAGCATGCGCAGTCCCGCGGCATCGACGACGCCGAGTCCCGGTCCCAGCAGCAGGCCGAGCAACAAGAAGGGCACGCCCGTCGCGACGAGATCGTCCAGCAGCTTGGGGTGGTGGAAGGAGGGCCGCGACAGGCGCGTGACACCGATGCCGGCGAGAATGACGAGCGCCAGCGCTAGCACGGGATGCACGAGGGCCAACGTTCGCGAACGCTTGACTCAGGCGCAAGCGCCCCCGTAGCTTGCGCGGACCTATGCCACCGTCGTTCCGTGTCACGGGGGGGCGCGCCCTCTCGGGCACGATCCGGCCCGCCGGCAACAAGAACGCGGCCCTTCCCATTCTCGCGGCCACTCTCCTCGCCGACGGCCCGTGCCGGATCGACAACGTGCCGCGCATTCGCGACGTCGAAACACTGCTCGCCTTGCTCCAGCACGTCGGCGCAACAGTGCAGTGGCTCGGGACAAACACCGTCGAAGTGGATACCAGCCGGACCGAGCCGAAAGCGCTCGATCCCGCGCTATGCAAGGAAATCCGCGCGTCGATTTTGCTCGCGGGTCCGATGCTGGCGCGGTTCGGCCGCGTCACGCTTCCCCCGCCCGGGGGCGACGTCATCGGTCGCCGGCGCGTCGACACGCACTTCCTGGCGCTCGAACGGCTCGGCGCGGACGTCAGCGTCGGCGACGTGTACAAGCTCGAAGGGAAACTCAAAGGCGCGGACATTTTCCTCGATGAGCCCAGCGTCACCGGCACCGAGAACGCCCTGATGGCCGCGGTGCGGGCAACCGGCACCACCGTCCTGCGCAACGCCGCGTCGGAGCCGCACGTCCAGGACCTCGCGCGCTTTCTCGTGTCCCTCGGCGCCGCCATCGATGGCATCGGCACCAACACCCTCACGATCGAGGGTCGCCCGTCGCTCGCGGCGACGCCCCCGCCCCACACCGTCGGCCCCGATCACATCGAGATCGGCTCGTTCATCGGACTCGCGGCCGTCACGGGCGGTGCGATCACGATCGACGGCGTCCGCGGCGACGACCTTAGGTCGACTTTGCTCGCGTTCGAGCGCCTCGGCGTCCGGCCGCGGCTCGACGGCGCCAAACTCATCGTCGATGCCGGCCAGGAGCGCCGCATCCGTCCCGATCTGGGCGGCCACGTCCCCAAGCTCGAAGACGGACCGTGGCCCGCGTTTCCGGCGGACCTCATGTCCATCGCCATCGTCGTGGCGACCCAGTGCGAAGGACTGCTGCTCGTATTCGAAAAGCTGTTCGAGTCGCGGCTGTTTTTCGTCGACAAGCTGATCGGTATGGGTGCGCGCATCGTTTTGTGCGATCCGCATCGCGCCGTGATCGCGGGGCCCTCGGCGTTGCGCGGGCAGCAGGTCGAGAGTCCAGACATCCGTGCCGGCATGGCGATGTTGCTGGCCGCGCTCGCGGCGCAGGGCGATTCGGTGATCCAGAACATCGGGCAGATCGAGCGGGGCTACGAGCACATCGACGACCGGTTGCGAGCGCTGGGGGCCCAGATTGAACGTCGATCCTAGGGTAGGGGCGCATGGCCTAGGGGCGCAGCCCGCTGCGCCCCTACATGCACTGGCAGAAATGCCCGCCGGTGACGCCGCCGTCCCCCGTCTCGAGCTGGCGGAGTGGGCCCAGCGACACGGCGTCGTCGCAGGCATCACGACGCGGCCGCTCAGTCTCGGGCTCTGGAGTGACGAGCCGGTCGGACAGGTGATCGGCCGCTGGCGCGCGTTCCGCGCCGCGTTCGGCGGCCGCTTTCCCGCGATGGTGCTGGCGCATCAGGCGCACGGCACCGACGTGCGCTGGCACGATTCGCTGCCGGAGGGCTGGCTCATCCTCGACGGTACCGACGGACATGCAACCGCCGAACGCGGCGTCCTGCTCACCGTCACCGTCGCCGACTGTATTCCGGTGTACCTCACGGTCCCGAAAAAAGGCGCGATCGCGCTCGTGCACGCGGGTTGGCGCGGCACCGCCGACGGGATCCTCGCGCAATGCGTCGCGCTCCTGAAGTGGCGCGGCTTTGCCAAAGCCAGCGACATTGTAATGCATTGCGGCGTGGGCGTTTGTGGTAACTGTTATGAAGTGGGTTCTGAGGTTGCAGTCCGGTTCGGATTGACCGGTACGGTCATGCTCGATCTCCGCGCGATCCTGACCCAGCAGGCGCGCCAGCTCGGGATACACGACATCTCGGTGTCCCCCTGGTGCAGTGCCGAGGACCGCGACCGCTTTTTCTCGCACCGAGCGTCGCGCGGGCGGGATGGACGGATGGTGGCCTACATCGGTCGGGCGCTCGGTTGACATAGGGAGGACCCCGGCTACATTTTCATCCAGCAGCGGGCGAAGTTCGGCCCGCGCTTTTTTTTCATGCTCACTGAGAGTCTTGTCGAGGCCTTCCGGACCCGGCTGGAAGCACTGGGGTTCGATTTGGCCGACCTGCGCATCGGCGGTACGCCGAACCGACCGCTCGTCCAAGTCCGCATTGACTGTCCGCCTCGGAACGTCACGGTCGAAGACTGCAGCCGGGTCAGCCGGGCGCTCGAACAATGGCTCGATGCGAGTGGTCCCCTGGGCAATCGGTATGTCTTGGAGGTGTCGAGCCCGGGGATCGAGCGGCCCGTGCGCTGGCATCGCCATTGGGTCCAGTTCGTCGGCCGCGACGTGAACGTGAAGGTCGCCGGACTGGGCCGCATCCGTGCCCGGATCGTGGCGGTGCCGGATCAGGAAACGGTGGTTCTCGCGCCGCAAGGCGGCTCGGAGCGGACGTACCGGTTCGACGAGATCCGTGATGCCCGTCTGGCTGGCGAAACTGAAGACCGATGACTGAGGACTGAGGACACTGATGGCCAACGCAACTGACGTCGTCTCGGCGATCCGAGAACTGACCAGCACGAAGCAGCTCGAACGTGGCGAGCTGATCGACCTGCTCAAGGACGGCCTGCACGCCGCCCTCGTGAAGCGGTACGGCCCCAACGTCCGCTCCGAGATCGGGATCGACGAGATGAAGGGATCGATCCGGATCGTCGTGCTGAAGACGGTCGTCGAGGCCGTCGAGGACGCCGGCACCCAGGTGACCCTGGAGGAAGCGCGCTTCGAGGACCCCGACTTTCAACCCGGCGACGTGCTGGAAGAAGAGGTGCCGTTCGAGCAGTTCGGACGCACCGCGGTCCAGGCCGCGAAGCAGCGCATCATCCAACGCGTCCGCGAAGGCGAGCGCACGCGCATCCGCGAGGAGTTCTCCGGCAAAGTCGGCGAGTTGCTCTCCGGCGAGGTCCAGCAGATCGAGCGCGGCAAGATCGTCGTCATGCTCAACAAGTTCCGGGAGGCGGAGGCGATCATCCCCTACCGCGACCAGAATCATCGCGAGCATTTCCATCAGGGCGATACGATTCGCGCCGTCTTGAAGCGCATCGAGGAAACGCCCAAAGGGCCGCGGCTCATTCTGTCGCGCGCTGACCCCCTGTTCGTCAAGGCGCTGTTCAAGCTGGAAGTCCCCGAGATTCAGCAGCAGATCGTCGAGATCCGTGCCACGGCGCGCGAAGCGGGCAGCCGCACCAAGATTGCGGTCTGGTCGCGCGACGACGGCATCGATCCGGTCGGCGCCTGCGTCGGGCTCAAAGGCTCGCGCGTCCAGGCCGTGGTGAACGAGCTCAACGGTGAGCGCATCGACATCGTGCCGTGGTCGTCCGATCCCGAGCGGTTCGCCAAGCTGTCGCTCGCGCCCGCCCGCGTCGCCCGCGTCTTCTCCGATCCCGAGTCGAAAACGATTCAGGCGATCGTCGACGAGGACCAGCTGTCGCTCGCGATCGGCCGCAACGGCCAGAACGT
>DASWEL010000353.1:0-5996 GCA_036394755.1 Gemmatimonadales bacterium
TCGCTCGTACTCAGCGAAGCCGCGGAGCCGCAGTCGCTCGCCCTCAAGGTACTCCTTGCCCGGATCGACACCGCGTCACGATCTGGCGCAGCACGCCGCGTTCACCGTGGCCAGCGACGTGCAGGTCTACTTCTGCGATCCGCAGAGCCCGGGGCAGCGGGGCACCAGCGACAACACGAACCGCTTGCTGCGCCAGTACCTGCCCAAGGGGACCGACCTAACGGTGCACTCCCGCTCAACCGCATCGCCCACCGGCTCAATACGCACTCCCGCAAGATCTTGGGCTACCGGACGCTAGGGCTATGCTGGCAGCAGCGTTGCGATGACCGGTTGAAGCTGTGTCGTCTTTCGACGATTCGGCCCTTTGTCCGGGCTATCTGCCACGCGGGCACTTCAAACGCTCTGGTGTACGGCCGACCACTCGATTGGTTCCGGAAGTGTGAGTAGCGGAGGTCGTCATGGCAAGCGCTCCATTAAACGCACAGGCGCCGTCCACGGACCATGAGTACCAAGCCTTGCTGGCCGTTTCGGAATCGATCGTCTCGCACCGCGATCTGTCCGCGCTGTTCCATGACCTGGCAGGCCGGCTCCATCAAGTGGTGCACTTCGATTATCTCGGCCTGGCCCTGCACGAAGCAACGAGCAACACCCTGCGCATTCATCTTCTGGAGGGCACCGAGCCCACACCGCTTCCGTCCCCGCCAGTTCTTCCTCTTGAAGAGGAGCCGGCAGGGTCTGGTTGAACAGGTCCGCCGCAGGCGCGAAGTGCGTCGCCCAGACCACCTCCTGTTCCTGCTCGGGCAGGTCTCCGCGAAGCGCGCCGGCGTCGCCGCACTCCACGGCGATCAAGGCGATGCCGTCCGCTCCAGCGACGAGGTCACCTGGCCGTCGTCACACGGGATGGGCTCCCGGGCCGTCGCTCGTTCACGCCCGCTCACGGCTTCAGGCGCTGCGGCATCTCCTGGAGGATCTGGTCGCGGAGGAGTGCAACCCGCTTCGGGACTAAGCGCGCCGACGGGTAGACCAGGTGAAGGGGCGGTCCCTCCGCCGCGTGCCGCGGCAGGACGCGACGGAGCTCGGAGGCGTCGTCGCGGCCGGCGCACGCGACGATCGGGAGCAGCGCGAGGCCCTGCCCCGCCGCCGCAGCCTCGCGGACCATGTGGTGATCGTCCGCGCTGATCGCGCCCCGCACCTCGACCGTCTCCGCGCCGCGCGGGCCGACGAGTTTCCACACCGCCTGCCCCGACGAGCTCTGGAACAGCACACACTCGTGCTCCGCGAGCGCGGCGACCGTGCGCGGGGCGCCGCGTCGCTCGAGGTACCGCGGCGACGCGAACAGGCCGGCACGCACCGGGCCGAGCGGCCGCGCGACGAGCCGGCTGTCGCCCAGCCTGCCGACGCGGAGCGCGAGGTCGATGCCCTCGTGGACGAGATCCACGAACCGCTGCGTGAGGACGACGTCGACGCGCACCTCGGGATACCGCGCGGCGAAGCCGACCAGGATGGGCGCCAGCAGCCGGTCGCCGAGATCCGTGGGCGCGGTGAGCCGCACCGTTCCGCGCGGAGTGTCCTGAAGCTCGGAGACCGCCGCCGTCGCCTCGTCGATGCCGGCGAGCGCGCGGGAGACGGACTCGTAGTACGCCCGTCCCGCCTCGGTCGGCTGTAGCCGCCGCGTCGTCCGCTGGATCAGGCGGACGGCGAGGTCGCGTTCGAGCGCGGCGATCGCGCGGCTGACGGACGATTTCGGAAGCCCAGCGGCGCGCGCCGCGGCGGTGAAGCTCCCCGCCTCCACCACGCGCGCGAACAGGCGGATGCGGTTGAGGTCGATTGTGTGCATGTCGGCAACAGTATGTTCCGCCGCCGCTGTCTAGTGCCACCGGCGCAAAACCCCTACGATCCGCGCGAAAGGAGGACATCCGATGTTCATGGTGAATGCCCCGAGCTCGCGCCTGAAAGGAGTTCTGATGCGACGTCCGTGGGTGGTGGCGCTCTTCGTGGTGATGGCCGCACGGTCGGCGGCGGCCGAGGGGGTCTGGGAGATCGACGCGGCGCACTCGACCGTCCAGTTCTCGGTGCGGCACATGATGGTGAGCAACGTCCGCGGCGAGTTCCGTAATGTGAGCGGCACCGTGCGCGGCGACGAGAAGGACCCGATGCACGCCCAGGTGGAGGCGACCATCGACACGACGTCGATCGACACCCGCAACGAGAAGCGCGACGGTCACCTGAAAAGCCCCGACTTCCTCGACGCGGAAAGGTACCCGACCATGACGTTCCGCTCGAAGCGGATCGAGAAGACGGACAACGGCCGCTACCGCGTCACGGGCGATCTCGCGCTCCACGGGGTGACGCGCGAGGTGACGCTCGACGTTGACGGTCCGACCGCGCCCGTGAAGGACCCGATGGGCAACGTCCGTGCCGGCGCCCAGGCTACCGCGAAGCTCGACCGCCGAGACTTCGGTATCACGTGGAGCAAGGCGCTCGACGGCGGCGGCGTGATGGTCGGCGACGAGGTCGACGTCACGATAGACGTCGAGGCCACGCGCAAGTGACTCGGCGTCGAGCGGGGTGGAGTGGCGGCGGGGTCGACGGGCATCTCGAAACGAGCCGCCCGGCCCCGGAGAGCGTGACGTAGAGCCGGCCGTCGCCGGGACGGCAGCATGACGCTGCCGCTGCAGGCGGTGAATTAGACAGCCTCGAGCTTCTGGCCGGCCCTCGCGACGGGGAGCGGCGACCCCAACCGGCCGCGCATTCCACAACTCAACGCCCGGAGGGCAAAAGGAGAACGACGTATGGGCACGCTCCGGCGCGAAGAGACTCCCGAACTGGTGGGGATCAAGAAGGTTACCGACGGCACCGGAGGACCGGCCACGCCACCGATGTGAAGACTTGGCAGTCTGCGGTGAGATAGCGCAGTCGGTGGAGTTGGTGGCCACCTATAAGTACGGAGCCCCACTCAACACAACCACGGAGGACGACGATGGACGTTGCATTGCTGATCGCACGGTTGATCATCGGTCTCGCACTGGCCGCCCACGGGATGCAGAAACTGCTTCGCTGGTTCAGCGGCTACGCCCTCAAGGGCACCGCCGGCTTCTTCGAGAGCATCGGATTTCGTCCCGCGCTGTTTTTCGGTGTCACCGCGGGGCTAGTCGAGGTTGCCGGTGGCCTGCTGACAGCGACCGGGCTGCTCGGCCCGATCGGCCCGAGTTTGATCATCACCGTCATGGTTGTGGCGATCGTGGCCGTGCACCTGCCGAACGGGTTCTTTGCACGGGCGAACGGTTACGAGCTGCCGCGTGTCTACGCCGTCTTGGGTTTCGTGCTCGCCATTCTCGGTCCGGGGATGTACTCGCTTGGATGCGCTCCTGGGTCTGTCTGGCGTGTGGAACGCGAGCGTGGCTTGGTTCAGTCCAGCGTATCGACCTTACTGACCCGCAATCTTCACGACGTCTTCGGTGAAAACGACCCCGCCCGTCGGCGCGCGGCCATCGACGAGATCTACACCGAAGATTGCGTATTCTACGACCCCCACAGGGGCGTCTACCGTGGCCGGGACGAGATCGATCGCATCGCGGGCACGATCAGGGCTCCTCACCCTGACTTTCGATATCAACCCACTGCCGGGCCCCAGGAATTGGGCAATGGCGGGCGGATCCAATGGGTATCGGGCCGCCCTGGTGAGGCGCCAGATCACGCCGGAACTGATTTCATCATTTCCCGCGCCGGCCGGATTGCCGCCCTTTATGTCTTTTTCGACAAGTTACCCTGAGCTGGAGTTGACGTTTTTGCCGAAGTGACCCACGGCGGTCGCGATGGCCCTCCGGTCGCCACAAGGAAGATGAATTTCTCGAGCTTGTGTGCGAGCTCTGTGATGAGCGGGACTGTCCCCGGGCGACCTGTTACGGCTGCATCACACTGCTCCCGAGGCAACAAACCGTCGCCATCGCAGTTCCCCTCTTTTATGAACTCCCCAGGGGAGCACGTTTATCGAAACTTGAATGCCTATCAAGAGGAACTCATGACCGCTGGCGTGGCGTCGTCTCCGCCAATAGAAGGCCTACAAAGCGCAAAAGGGGGGTCACATGCACTTGACTAAAGTTGCCGCACTGTCGCTCGCGCTCGCCGCGGCTCCGCTCGTCGCGAACGCAGCCGTCCAACCGCCCGCCAACGTCGCAGCCGCGGTCGCCGGGCCCGGCCGCACGGCTGACAATGTCAAGCTCGACGAGTCGCGCAAACCCGTGGAGGTGCTCCAGTTCCTTGGCTTGAAGCAGGGGATGAATGTTCTCGACCTGTTCGGGGCCAATGCCTACTGGGCCGAGATCACGGCCCCGGCGGTCGGCCCGAAAGGCCATGTCATCGTCTGGGAGCCGACGCAATTGTACGAAGACAAGGCCAAGGCGTCGTTCGCCGAGTTCATGGCAAAGCAGCCCAACGTGTCGATCGTTTCATCGCCGTTCGAAGCGCCGGACCTGCCGAAGAACTACGCCGACTTCGTGATGCTGAATCTCAACTATCATGACACCTACTGGCAGTCGGACAAGTTCGGCATCCCTAGGATGGACCCGAACGCCCTTCTGAAGGCGGTCTATGCGGCGATGAAGCCGGGCGCGGTCATCGGCGTGATCGACCATGTCGCCAACCCGAACAGCGACACCCGCGCGACCGTCGACAAGCTGCACCGGATCGACCCGAATGTGATCAAGACGGACTTCAAGCGCGCGGGCTTCGTCCTCGCCGGCTCAAGCGACCTGCTGCGCAATCCCGCCGATGATCATAGCCTGCTGGTGTTCGACCCCAAGATCCGGGGCAAGACAGACCGCGTCATCTTCAAGTTCAAGAAGCCGCATTGAGAAAATATGCCACAGCAATTGCGCGCGCATCGACCCGACTAACGTCATCGCGCTGCCGACCTGGTGGCCGGAGTCCTCGCGGTTCGCTTCGTGACCCCGTGGCGCGCGATGCTGATCGGGATCGCCTCGACCGTTGGCGGCCTTTGCTCGACGCGCTCAGGATGACGATCATTCCCGTGCTCTTCTCGCTGATCGTCGAGGGCGTTGTCAGCGGCGCCGCTGCAATGTGAGGCGGCCGTCTCGCCGCCCGATCGATTGCCTGGTTTGTTGGCTTTCCTTTTGTTTCGGCGGTGCTGGCGCAATTGTCACTCCGGCCCTGCTAGCCGCTTTCCCGCTCCCGGCCGAAGCGATCCAGGCGATGTGCGGCGCGTTCGCAACCGTCGATCCGGCTGGTCTCCGGCAATCGGTCGCGTCCACCGCGGAATTCGTGCGATCGTTCGTGCCGGGCAATCCAGTGCGTGCCGCAGCCGATGGCGCCGTCCTTCAGGTGATGATCTTCGGACTTGTGTTCGCCCGCGCGGTACGCGGGGGTGGGGGCCAGCGTCCGAACATGGACCGTTATGATGCCTTGCGAGGGTTATCGCGCATACAACCCTCGCGGCCCCGGACGGCTCCGGACCGTGCGGGGGGACCGTCGCACAATCGGGGGTCGGCAATGGCACGGATGGCACGGCTCTCCTACCGCACGGGGTTCGCTCTGCCGTGACGACGAGGCCGACATACCGGCACGCGCCGAGATGTCGGCAGTCGCCCACGTGCCGTCGGGGGATGGCGCACCGACCGGGGTGGGCGATCGGGTAGGGTGCTCCGGCACCGCCCTTGCTCCCTGATTGGGGAATGGAGGATCTCATGAGTCAGGTTGCAGGCAGAGTCGTACTCATCACTGGTGGCAACGCCGGGATCGGCCGTGCCGCCGCAATCGAATTCGCCAAGCAGGGCGCGAGGGTCGTTGTCAGCGGACGCCGTGAGAGAGAGGGCCAGGAAGTCGTCGCTGGGATCAAGGCCCGAGATGATCGAGAAGCACTACGGCGACGCACGCGTCGATGCCGAGCAGCTCGACGAGATGATCGGTGAGTTCGAGTCCACGACCGGGAACCCTCCCGGATGCGAGCGACGACTCGCTGCCGTCGAAGGTCAAAGAAC
>DASWEL010000354.1:0-10842 GCA_036394755.1 Gemmatimonadales bacterium
TGTAGCCCGATTCGTTCACGTCGGGCGCCAAGACCTGCAGGTCGAGCTCACGCGCCTCGTTGATGTATTGCACGACGCGATCGGTGTTGCCGATTTCCGACGACAGCAGCGCCGCCATGAACTCGGCCGGATAGTACGCCTTGAACCACGCCGTCTGGTACGACAGGATCGAATAGGCGACGGAGTGTGACTTGTTGAAGCCGTAGCGGCCGAACGTCTCGATCTGCGCCGCGATTTCTTCGACCGTCTTCTTCTCGTGCCCGCGCGCGATCGCGCGCTTCACGAAGTTGCCCAGCTCCTCCTGGATCAGCTCCTTGATCTTCTTCCCCACCGCCTTGCGCAGCACGTCGGCTTCGGCCAGCGAGTAGCCCGCCAGCACGTTCGCGATGCGCATCACCTGCTCTTGATAGACGATCACGCCGTACGTCGGCGCGAGGATCTCCTCGAGCGCCGGATGCGGGTAGCGAACTTTCTCGCGACCCAGCTTGCGGTTGATGAAGACGAGGTACATCCCCGTGTCGAGCGGGCCCGGGCGGAGCAGTGCGTTCGTCGCGACGAGGTCGTCGAAGCGGTCGCATTTCATGCTGCGCAGGCAGTCAGTCGCCAGCGGCGATTCAAACTGGAAGATGCCGGCCGTGCGCCCCGCCCGCAGCAGCTCGTAGACCCTGGGGTCGTTCAGGTCGGGGCGCTCGAGGTCGATCGCGACGCCGTGTCGCTCGGCGACCATCTGCGCGGCGTCATGCAGGACGGTCAGCGTCTTCAGGCCGAGCAGATCGATCTTGAGCATGCCGACATGCTCGAGACCGACCATGTCGTACTGCGTGATGATGGCGTCGGCGTCCGTCTTGGAGTCGGGCGCGGTACAGACCGGCACGTAGTCGGTCAGGGGTCCCGGGGCGATCACGACGCCCGCGGCGTGAACCGAGGCGTGCCGCGCGAGTCCCTCGATCCTGGCTCCAAGATCCAGCACTTTTCTGATCCGCTCATCCTGCGCCGCGGCCGCCTTTATCTCGGGCACCTTGTCGCTGGCCTCGGCGAGCGTGACGCTGTACGCCGGCCCCGACGGAATCAGCTTGGTGAGACGCTCGACATCTCCCATCTCGACGCGGAGCGTGCGCGCGACGTCCCGGAACGCGGCGCGCGCCTTCAACGTCCCGAAGGTGATGATCTGGCCTACCGACTCCCGTCCGTAGCGCTCCCGCGCGTACTCCAGCACCTCACCCCGGCGCTCGAAACAGAAATCGAGATCGATATCCGGCATCGAGATGCGCTCGGGATTGAGGAAGCGCTCGAACAGCAGGTCGAACCTGAGGGGATCGACCGTGGTGATCCGCAACGCGTAGGCGATCAGCGAACCCGCCGCTGAGCCACGACCCGGACCCACCGGAATGCCGCGGTCGCGGGCCGCCTTGACGAGATCGTAGACGATCAGGAAATAGCCCGCGTAGCCGGTGCGCGTGATGACGTCGAGCTCGTACTCCAGCCGCCGTTCGACCTCATCCGACAGGGGATCGCCGTAGCGTTCCACCGCGCCCTGGCGCGCGAGGTGCACGAGGAGATCCTGGTCCGACGCGAACTCCGGCGGACGGGGATACTGGGGCAGGAAGTAGCGCTTCTCGAAGTCGAACTCGCACAGCTCCGCGACGCGTGCCGTTTCCGCGAGCGCGTCGGTGCGATTGCCGAACAAACCGCGCATCTCGTTCTCGGACTTGACGTAGCTCTCCTGTCCGAAGAAGCGGAAGCGTTTGGGATCATCGAGGTCTTTGCCGGTCCCAATCGCGAGCAGGACGTCGTGGGCTTCGGCGTCTTCCTTCTTCAGGTAGTGCGCATCGTTCGTGGCTGCGACGGGGAGGCCGAGGTCGGCGGCGATGCGAAACATCCCCTCGGTGACGAGCTGTTCTTCGGGAATGCCGTGGTTCTGAACCTCCAGCCAGAACCCGTCCCGGCCGAACGTCCGCGCGAACCACGCGGCGCTCGCCTTAGCGGCCTCGTAATTCCCCTGGCGGAGATACAGCGCGATCTCCCCGGAGAGGCAGGCGGCGAGCCCGATGATCCCCTCGTGGTGCTGCTCCAGCATTTCTTTGTCGATGCGCGGCCGGCGGTAATAGCCCTCGAGAAATCCAATGGATGAGAGCCGGATGAGGTTCTGATAGCCGATCCGGTTTTTCGCCAGCAGCACGAGGTGCGAGTACGGCGCCCCCAGGGGGACGTCGCCCGCCGGTTTCTCGCGCGCGTGCCGGCTGCCGAACGCGAGATAAGCCTCAAAGCCCAGGATTGGCCGGATTTTTCGCGCTTTGGCCTCGGCGTAGAACGCCCACGCGCCGTGGAGGTTGCCATGGTCGGTGATCGCGAGCGAATCCATACCTAGCGCCTGGACCCGATCGAGCAGATCGGGGATCCGATTGGCGCCGTCGAGGAGAGAGTACTCGCTATGCGTGTGGAGGTGAACGAACGGCATGGTTACGCCGCTGAATCTGCCGTATTTTGCGCGGTCATGCAATGGCTGATGCTCGTCGTCACGTTCATCGTCATGGCGTTGTTGCAGCGGCTCGTGCGCTCGATCGGCGCTCCGCTCGAGGCGCACGCCACGCTCGCGCTCGGTTGCGTGACGCTCGCCGCGCTCATCGCGGGGACGATCGCCCAGCGCATCCGAATTCCGCGCGTCGTCGGATATCTCGTCGCCGGCTACGTCGCGGGTCCCGCCTGGCTCCACCTGATACGCGCCGATGATCTCCACAATGAGCTGCAGGTCCTGAGCCCGATCTCGACGGGGGCGCTGGCGCTTATCGCCTTCGCCGTGGGGAGCGAATTAACGCTCGATGCGCTGCGCGGCGAGCGGCGGCAGACGGTCCAGCGCATCGCGGCGGCGACTATGGCCGTTCCCTTCCTGGCGGTGGCGTTCGTCGTGCTCACCGTCAGCCCGTGGTTTCCGCTCACGGCGCACCAACCATTCCGCGACGCTATGGTCGTTGCGCTCGCCCTCGGAACGGTGGCGGCCGTCAGCTCCCCGACCCAGATCTGGGCGGTGATCACCGACGTCAATGCCGCTGGCCCCGTGTCGCGCACGACACTGGACGTGAGCGTCGTGCAAGACCTCCTGGCCGTCCTGCTCGTGACGGTCATACTTGCGCTGACGCTGCCACTCGGCAGCAGGGGGACCGTGAGGCCAGGTGTCGCCACACACACCCTGCTGATTCTCCTGGGCTCGATTGTGGCGGGCATCGCGCTGGGGCTGGGACTCGCCCAGTATCTACGGGTCATCCATGGTCGCCTTGTCTGGGTCCTCGTCGTGGCGGCGTTCGTCGTCGCCCAAGCGGTCCGGTTGCTCGGCCTGGACGCGGTGCTGATTGCGCTGGCCGGGGGCGGCGCGCTCCGCTACGCGGCGCCTCGTCAGAGCGAAGCCGTCAGAGACGAGCTCAAACGATGCGCGATACCGGTCTATGTCGTATTTTTTGCGCTCGCCGGGAGCAGCCTGCAGTTCGGAGTGCTCGATGACCTCTGGCCATGGGCGCTGCTCCTCGTGGGGTTGCGGACCGTGGGTCTCTGGGGCGGTCTCCGCTGGGCAGGCCGTCATCCGGCGGTTAGGGCTGAATGGGCCAGGTATGGATGGCTGGGGTTCGTGTCGCAGGGTGGCTTGGCCGTTACGCTCGCCGCGATGCTGGGACGCGCGTTCCCGGAGTGGAATAAGACGCTCGAATCGCTGGTCGTGGCGATGATTGGCGTCCACCAGCTGGTCGGGCCGATCTGCTTGCAATGGGTGTTGCGGCGCACGGGTGAGATAACAAGGGAGGCGCATGTTGGCGAAACGTCTGGTACGGCTGCGCAGACTGACGGCGGGGTCACTGTGCTTGCTGGTGGGGGGGGCGGCAGCGTGTAGCAGCGGGACCGCGCCGCCGATCCGGCGCTGTACGGCGGCGGACGCGGCGGTCAACCTCACTGTAAATCAATACGTCTCGATCGACCCGGCGACTGTTTCGGGATGCTCGGTCTTCCCGGCCACCACCGCACTCGCCGCCGAGTACCTCGTCGTTCCCCAGCTCACGTCCGGCGTTCCGGGTCAGACCGCCGGTTTTCGACTGAACGGCGACACGATCCTGCCCGCGCCTTCTGCGCCGATTCAACCGTCGGCCGAGCTCGGCAGCGCCGAGCGATTTCACATGTTCCTGCGGCTGGGCGATGAACGCCGCTCGTGGGGTTTTGCCCCGGAACCGAGCGCGGGGGCGGGAAGGCTCCAACCGTCGGCGACGGCCAGCCCGCCGGGGATGAACTCGCTCCGCACGTTTCAGGTGTGCGCCAAGGCTGACTGCTCGCGCTTCGACCGCGTGGGCGCGCGCGTGCGCGCTCTCAAGACGAAGGTCGCCATCTACGTCGACACGCTGGCTCCCGCCGGCGGCCTCGATTCGACCGCGCTCGACGGCATCGCCACCACGTTCAATCAGCGCCTCTACGCGATCGACACAGCCGCTTTCGGACGCGAATCGGACATCGACTCGAACACCGTGGTGCTCGTCCTCATGACGAATACCGTGAACAAGCTCGTCACTGCGAGCGCGTGCAACACCAGTGGCTTCGTGGCGGGATTCTTTTTCGGTGTCGACCTCGATCCGGCGTTCCGCAACGATTCGCGCTCCAACAAGGGCGAAGTCTTTTATTCGATTGTCGCCGATCCGAGCGGGACCCTGAGCTGCTCGCACTCCACGACGGACGTGGAGAACTTCGTGCCGGTAACATTCATCCACGAATTTCAGCACATGATCAGCTTCGGCCAGCACGTGATCGCCCGTGGCGGCAACGGCGAAGTCTTGTGGTTGAACGAGGGGTTCTCGCACTACGCCGAGGAGCTGGGCGGCAGGAGCTACGCGCTTGCACCGGACGCGACGGTCACGGACTGCACGATCGGGACGACGGAGTGTCGGTTCTACGGGGGCGACCTCCTGAACGCGTACGAATACCTGGATTCCACGAGCAGGCATTTCTTGTTGCCGACGGCCGGCATCGGTACGCTCGCCGAGCGGGGTGCGGCGTGGCTGTTCGTCCGCTACGTGGTGGATAAGTATGCGGCAGGGAATACCAGTGCGGACTGGAACACACTGACTCGTTCCCTGGTCAGCACTTCGCTAACGGGCGCGGAAAACATCGCGACGGTCACGGGTGATCCTTTCTCTACAGTGGTCAGCCGCTGGGCATTGGCGAATTACGTGACCGATCGAAGTGGGGCTCTGCCAGAGCTCCAGTACGATTCCTGGAGCCTGCATGCGGTGTATTCGTCGTTGCACACGCAGCGTCCGAACACATTCCAGAAGATCTATCCCCTCGTGCCGACGTTAAGCCTGGGACGTAATCTCATATTGAGTGGGACGCTAGGCGCGGGTTCGGGATACTACCAGCTCGCCGAGCAGCCGTACGGTGATCCGGGTTTCACGCTGAGTTTCACGGCGCCCAACGGCGCCCCGATCGACCCGGCCACGATGCCGCGGTTGAATGTGATTCGGATTCAATGAGACGGGCTGATGGGCTGATGGGCGGATGGGCCGCCGTGGCGCTGGCGGTTATCGCGCTGCTGCCCATCGGCCCATCCGCCCATCTGACCGCCCAGACCGAAGGCTCCGTCCTCACTGTTCTCCCCGGCTCCACGCGCTCCGCGGGTCTCGGTGGCGCCGGTGCGGCGCTTGTCGGCGACGCGGGGGCGATGTTCGCCAACCCCGCGGGGATCGCCACCATTCGGCATCTCAGCCTCGAGGGGTCCTACGAGCCCTACCTGGCGGGCAGCGCGGTGTCGACCGCAGCGCTCGCGTTGCGCGTCCGCCGCTGGACATGGGGCTTCGGCGCGCAGGCGCTCGACTACGGCTCGGAGCCCGAGATCGTCCCCGACCCGGCGACGGGAGGCCGGCGCGGCATGCCCACCGGCGCGTCGTTCCATCCGTATGAAGCGCTGGCGACGACGTCGCTCGTCTACCGCCGTGGCTTTGCGGCGATGGGCTTCACCGCGAAGTACAACCGTCAGCAGATCGGCTCGGACGTGAGTGATGCGTGGGCCGGTGACATCGGTGTGGCGATCGCGGTCTTCGATATTATGGCAGTCGGCGTCAGCGTGCAGAATCTGGGCGGCGATCTCGGCAACGGTGCGCTGCTGCCGCGGCGCACGCGTGCTGGACTCACGCTCAACTATACCGACCCGCAGGGCACGTTCCGGCTGCTCACAACACTCGAAGCGCAGTGGACGCGGGACCGGAGTGCCGTGCTCATCCAGGGCATCGAGGGCGGCATCGTGACGGGCGGGGTCGGACTGGTGGCGCGGGTGGGCTACGCGACCCGCGCAACTGTCACCGATGCGTCGCGCATGACGTTCGGCGGCGGCATCGTGCTGGGACGGCTCGGGATGGACTACGCGTTTCAGGCATATGACGCGTTGGGCGGCGGGACGCACCGCGTGGGGCTGCGATGGACGCCCTGACCGAGCGCGCGCGGCCACGCTGGGGCCGCCTGCTCAAGCGCATCCTGCTCATCGCGGTGGGTGCGGCGGCGGCCGGTGTCGCACTGATGTTGATCGTCAGCGGCGACGCGCGGTACATCGCGCGGGCGGGGATCGAGGAGGCGCGCCTGCTGCTGCGCCGCCGCAGCATCGACAAGCTGATGGCCGACACGACCACGCCGCCGGCGCTGCGCCAACGGCTCGCGCTGGTACGTGCCGCGCGTGCCTACGCCGCCGATTCGCTCGGGCTGGCCGTCGGCAAGACGTACACGACGTACGTGGACGTTGGACGGGATACGCTGTTGCTTGTGCTGTCGGCGAGCCGCCGCGACAAGCTGCGCGAAGTCACCTGGCGCTATCCGATCGTGGGCATCGTCCCGTACAAGGGGTTCTTCAGCGCGAAGCGGGCGCGGAGCGACGCGCAGCGGCTCGACGCGCAGGGGCTCGACGTGTTCCTGCGGCCGTCGGGTGCGTTCTCCACGCTCGGTTACTTGAGCGATCCCCTCTTTTCCACGGCGATGAGTCGCGACACCATGGAGCTGGTCGCGACGGTGATTCACGAGCTGGCGCACAACACCCTGTACGTGAAGAGCCAGACTCCGTTCAATGAGAGCTTCGCGAGCTTCGTCGGATATCGCGGCGCGGAGGCGTTCTTCCGCTCGCGGCACGACACCCTGGATGCCCGGCGCGCCGGCGCGCGGTGGCGGGACGAGCGCACGCTCGATGTGTTCTACGCGGAGCTGGCGCGGCGTCTCGATTCGGCGTATGCGGAGCCGTTGAATGGGGCGCGTCTCGAGCAAGTACGCAGCAACTTGTTCGGCTGGGCGCGCGATCAATTTCGGGGCCCCGTGGGCCAGTCGCTCGAGACCTACGACTGGCGGTGGTTCGCCCAGGCGCCGCTCAATAATGCGGTGATCATCGCCGAGCGCCTGTACCGGATGAATTTGAATCTGTTCGACGAGATTTATCTGCAGAATAATGCGGATATTGCGGAAACCATTCGGGCCATTCAGATCCGGGTTTTTACGCAGCCTGGGGACCCGTACCAGGCGCTCTACTCTCGTCCCGGCATGAAGGTCGAATAACTGCGGCGGTCAAGAGACAAAGACGGCGGTCGGGCGGTCAAGAAGCAAATGCGGCGGTCAAATGCGACGGCCTGCGTGAATCTGATTACCCTCCCCCCGGGTCTTGTTCTATTTCCTTCCTTCATGATGCCCTATGAGCGGCTCCATGCATGGAAGGCCTGTGATGATCTGACGGTTGCTGTCTACAAAGCCACGGAGAAATTCCCACGTCACGAATTGTACGGATTGACGTCTCAAGCGCGACGGGCGTCGTTCAGTTCTGCAGCCAACATCGCGGAAGGATCCGCAAAGCGTGGCTCTCGTGAGTTTCGGAGATATCTGGACATCAGTATAGGGTCGTTATCGGAAGTAGCATACGCGTTGCATGTTGCTAAGCGACTCGAGTATTTGTCGGTGGAGGAATGGCGTGTACTCGATCAGCTGCGTTCGAACGCGAGCAAGCTCACGTGGGCCTTATGCCGGTCCCTGAGTTGACCGCGGCTTCTGTTGTTTGACCGCCCCGACCGCCGCCTTTGGTGTTTGACCGCCCGACCGCCGCTTCTGTTGTTTGACCGCCGATCAGTTCCCGCGCAGTCGCTCCGCATCCGCGACCCGCTGTAACGCGATCCCGTAGGCGGCAGTTCTAAAGGTGACTCGCTTCTCTTTCGCCAGATCCCGTACCGACACATAGGCCTTCGTAATCGTCGCCTTGAGCTCGCGATTCACTTGCTCGTGCGTCCAGCGGTACTGCTGCAGGTTCTGCGCCCACTCGTAGTAGCTCACTGTGACGCCACCGGCGTTCGCGAGAAAATCGGGAATCACCGCAATCCCGCGCTCCTCGAGAATCCGGTCGGCCGTCGGCGTTGTCGGCTCGTTGGCGCCTTCCACCACGACTCTGCAGTCGACAGTGGTCGCATTGGTCTCTTTGGTGATCACGCCGCCAAGTGCGGCCGGCACGAGCCATTCGCAGGGAATCGTCCAGAGCTCTTCATTCGTGATGCGTTTGCCGCCCTGCCACTCGGAAGCCGGCTTCCCCTGCGCCACGTGAGCCAGGAGTCCCGGAATATCCAGTCCCTTGTCGTTGTAAATCCCGCCAGACACATCGCTCACCGCGATCACCGTCGCACTCGCTTCAGTGTCGAGGAGGCGGGCGAGGTGGCTGCCGACGTTGCCGAAGCCCTGGATGACGACGCGTCCGCCCTTGAGCGGCACCCCGAAATCGCGCGAATACTCCTGCATGACGTACATCACGCCGCGTCCCGTCGCCTCCTCGCGACCCAGCGATCCGCCCAGCGCGACCGGCTTGCCAGTGACGACGGCAGGGGTGTACCCCTGGCGACTGGAGTACTCGTCCAGAATCCAGGCCATCACTTGTGCGTTGGTGTTGACGTCGGGGGCGGGGATATCGCGGTAGGGGCCGAGGACGATCGCGATCCGCTGCGTGAAGCGCCGGGTCAGCCGCTCGAGCTCGAGCTTGGAAAGCTTCTTCGGATCGACCGTCACGCCACCCTTGGCACCGCCGAACGGGATGTCCATGAGGGCGGTCTTCCACGTCATGATGGTCGCGAGGCCCAGCACCTCGTCGTGATCGGCTTCCGGGTGATAGCGGATCCCGCCCTTGCACGGCCCGCGGGCCCCGTTGTGCTGAATGCGGTAGCCCGTGAAGACCTCGATCCGCCCGTCGTCCATGCGCACCGGCACCTCGACTTGCACCTCGCGAAACGGCGACATCAGGATCTTGCGCATGTAGCCTTCGAGATTGATCAGGTCGGCCGCGCGGTCGAACTGGTTTTGCACGATCGCGCGGCCCGACATCGGCGCACGACTGGGACGCGGCGGCTGTTCAGTCACGGTCATGAGTCTCGAATATCAGGAAGGGCGGAGGCGGCGACCTGCCAGGCGCGCACCGGGATGCCGTGCGTCGTTCACCGCCTGAACGGGATTCGGCGCCCGCTCGCGGCGCGTGCCGGCATCCGTCAGCACGCCGATCACGTCGGCGGTCACGGGCGGGTGGGCTTCGGCTGGATGCTCGAGCGCCAGCACGAGACCGATGGCCTCGCTGGTCAGCCTGCCGGTGAGCTCCGTCCACGTCTGGTCCGCCACGAGCGGTCGCAAGCCGACGATGAGCGGACACGCCGCGGAATCGAACGCCGAGGGGGTGACGAGCGGCGCTCCCATGCGATCTGCGAGATCGCTGCAGGCGGGAAATTCCGGACCCAACAGGATCACCTGCCCGAAACGCCAGTCGGAGTTGGCCGCTACCTCCGCGAACGTCGCCACGATCGTCTCGTCGCTCGGGGCCACAGGCCCCGGCGTCGACGCGAGGACGACGCTGCCCGTGTCTGCGAACCAGCGCTCTGCGGCGGTCAGATCATCGGGACGCCGCGGGGCGTAGAGCCCATAGCGGCGCGTCGTGGCGATCTCATGCTCCGCATCGGCGCGCTGCTCGGCGTGCTCGGCCGCCTGGGCGGCCCCCTCGAAGGCGACTTCCGCCGCCTGGTAACGCCCCGCATCGCGCAATACCTGACCACGAAGCTTGAGCGTGTCGGTGTGGGGCTCGAGCGCAAACGCGCGGTCCAGCGCCAGCAGCGCTCGATTGCGGTCGCCGAGTTTGTAGGCCGCGTACCCGAGCTCGTGCCAGACGAGGGCGAAGTCCGGATCCACTTCCACCGCGCGCTCCAGCTCCGCCAACGCTTCGGGGTAGCGTCCCAGCTCAGTGAGCGCGGCACCACGCAGCGTCAGCGAGAAGCCGGTCTCGCCGAATGTCGCGCGGGCGCGGTCGGCAAGCTGCAGCGCCTCATCGCCGCGGCGGCTGCTGCGCAGCAACTCGAAATACTCGGCCCAGCCCGCCTTCAGGTCCGGCTTGGTCGCCAACAACTCATCGTAAGCGGACTGCGCATCGCGCATGCGTCCCTCGCGCGCCAGCCAACGCGCGCGCGCGAGCGCCCGTTCGCTGCGCGCGTCTGGAAACAAGTCGTAAGACGCTGTCGTCCGCATGGCGCTCAAATCTACCCGGACCCCTCTCGCTGGCTAGCTGCGACTCATCTGTCTACATTTCTGCCGCCATGGATCAAGAGCGATTGCTGCGCGAGCTGACCGAGTTTCTCCGCATTCCATCCGTTTCGACATTGCCGGCACATAACCAGGATTGCCGCGCCGCCGCTCAATGGGTCGCCGCCGAGCTGCGGCGGCTGGGCTGTCGCGATGTCGAGTTCCTCGGCAGCGACACGCATCCCGTCGTCTCCGGCAAGGGTCCCGACGTCCCCGGCGCGCCGACGTTGCTCATCTACGGACACTACGACGTGC
>DASWEL010000355.1:0-5083 GCA_036394755.1 Gemmatimonadales bacterium
TGCGTCCTCCGCCGGGTGACGACCATGCGCACAATGAGCAGGCCAATCGCAATCCCGACGACCCAGCCGACGATCGTGCCCAGGCGGCCGGCCCGCTCAGTGGACGAAAGCCAGTTCGTTTCACCCTTGAGGGAGCGGAGCACGGAGTTGAGCGTCGCGAGAGACTCTGTTGCGCGCGCACTCGGCCCGGCCACCACCACCTGAATCGCTTCTTTGCGCAGCGGCACCTGCGCTGTGTAGACCGTGATCAGCCCGCCGGCCGAGGCGGTGTCGGTGCGAATGGCGTCGATGTCCAGCTCGTTCCAGCGCACCGTTATCAACTGGGACTTCGGCGGCAAATCCGCCGACTTGAGGTGTTCTCGCCCCAACGTCGCGTGCATGCGCTGGACGCAGAGCACCAACGCGCCCTGCGACGGCTGGGAGCCTTCGCCGGCCCAGCAAGCGACGACGTCTCGTCCTCCGGCGAACTCCGCGGGAATGGAGACAAATCCGTCGGGCAGGCTCATCACGTAACCGAGGTCGGCGTTGCTCGCGACCTGTAGCATTAGGAGGACAGCGTGAAGGATCATTTACTAGGATAGCCCTGATCCGTTCGGTGGTACAGCCGCGCCACACGTCATAACTGACCGTTGACGAGCGACCTGTCTTGTGCGTAGGGTAGAACAGGGGAGAAAACGCTGGGGGTGGGTATGGCATCTCGTCACTACGCGCGGGCGGCATTGTTGCTCGCCGCGGCCGCACTCGCCGTCGTTCGACCGTCGCACGCGCAAAGCGCTGGCGACGGCTTTTTGTTTCACGCACCGGGCGGCTCGTGGGGCCTGTATGGCGGGTTCAACCGGGCCCGCGCCGGAAGCGACCTGTTCGCTTTCGTCACGAAGCAACTCACGCTGAATCGCGGCGACTTCAGCTCCGCCACGTTCGGCAGCAACCTCGCCGTCCGCTTGTCACCGTCCAACGACATCGTCTTCGACGTGGGCTATGCGAGCGTCTCCCAGCGCTCGGAATTTCGAAAGTGGGTCGATCAGAACAATCTGCCCATCGAGCAGACCACATCACTGCTCCGCGTGCCGATCACGTTGAGCGTCAGGCATTACCTGACGGCGCGCGGCCGCTCCATCAGCCGGTTCGCATGGATTCCGGCGGCGCGCGCGCTGTACGTCGGCGCCGGCGCGGGCATGATGCGGTACAAATTCCACCAGACTGGGGACTTCGTCGATTTCCAGACGCGCAACGTCTTCCCCGACGAGTTCCAGTCCACAGCGTGGACGCCTGTGCTGCAGGCGCTCGCCGGCATCGACGTCTCCCTGACGCAGTCCCTCGTGCTGACTGGCGAAGCACGCTACACGTGGGCGAAGGGACCGCTGGGCACTGATTACGTCGGGTTCAATCGCATCGATCTCTCGGGAGTCGCGGTGACAACCGGACTCTCGATCAGACAATAGGAAGGGTGGGCACCATGCGGACTCAAACCGAAACATTGCTCGTGGTCGCCGCGCTGCTCGGCTTCAGCGCCGCGCCGGCGCGCGGCCAGGACACCGCCATTGATCCACGCTGGCTCGCCTACCTCGGCTGCTGGGAGCAGGTCGGCACCGTGAAATCCATCGTGTGCGTTGTCCCGGCGGCCGGCACTTCGACGGTCGATCTTCTCACCGTTATGAAAGGTGAGGTCAGCGCGCGCGAGCGTATGGCCGCGACCGGAGAGCGTCTCCAGATCACCAAGGGTGACTGCACCGGCTGGCACAGCGCGCAGTGGTCTCCCCACGGCCAGCGGCTGTATCTGCGCTCCGAAGACACCTGTGCTGGCGGAACCGCGGCAGGTACGGGCGTCATCGCGATGTTGGACGACGGTCACTGGCTCTACATCCAGGGCATGACGATTGGCGGGCAGACCGGTCTGCGCGTGCAGCGCTACCGCGAAGCCAGCAGCGAGCTCCTCCTGCCCGACGACGTCGCGGCGGCGCTGCGACTGGGAATCTCGTCCACGCTGCAGGCGCGGGCCGCCGCCAGCGCCCCCCTCGCGATCGACGACGTCGTCGAGGCGTCGCGCAATCTCGATGGCGCGGTGGTCGAGGCGTGGCTCGTCGAGCGGCGCCAGCGATTCACGCTCGACGCGAAGCAACTTGTCGCGCTCGCCGAGGCCCATGTGTCACCGCGCGTCATCGACCTGATGGTCGCCCTGTCCTACCCGAAAGTTTTCGCGATCGACGCGGCGTCGCGCCAGGGCGAGCGAGTGGCCGCGGCGCACTCGTACGGCGTGGGAACTGCGCCGGCCGACTACTTCGCGCCGCACGATCCGTTTTGCTCGAGCTACGATTTCATCTATCCGTACAGCTCGTACGACTGCACCGGGTTTGGCCGCGCATATGCCTACGGCTATGGGTACGGCTGGTATCCGGGTGGTTATCCGGTGACGATCATCTACACTGGCTCGATCAGCGGCGGCAGCTCGCGGCCGCACGGGCGTGTGGTGAACGGGCAGGGGTACGCAAAGGGCGACGACGGAGCAACTGCCCAGGCGTTGCCGCGGCCGACGAATGATTCCTGGTCACGGCCGTCGAGCGGATCGTCGTCCGGGAGCGCCGGCGCTGCCGCTCCAACCTCGAGCTCGTCATCCGGCTCGAGCGGGCGGACCGCGCAACCGCGGCGCCCGTAATACTCAGCGAGTGACGGCGAAGCTGTAACGGCCCGAGCCGACGTCCAGGACGACATCCGGCCCTCGCTGGCGCGCGGCGCGAACGCCCTCGCGAGAGGTGAGTGGGACACCCGCTTCCCGCACCTGATCGAGGCGGGTGTCCCACAAGGTGACTTCGGCGGTCGTGTTCGGCGGCACAGTCACGTCGAGCGTGAATCGCTGTCCCTGCATTCTCCAAGCGGATTGCAGCGTCCCGTAAACGGTTTCGAGCGATGCGTTCGCACTCGTCAGACCGGCGCCCGGTCGTGGCGCGATCCGTGAGCGCCGGTATCCGGGCGCCGCCGGGTCCACATCGATCCCGCCGATGTTCTGGTACATCCAATCGCCGACCGCGCCGAAGGCGTAGTGGTTGAACGAATTCATCCCCGGATCCTCGAACGAGCTGTCGGGCCGAATCCCGTCCCACCGCTCCCACATCGTCGTCGCGCCCCGCGTGATCGGGTAGAGCCACGACGGGTACGTGCGCTGGGTGAGCAGGGCGAATGCGTCCCCGATGTGCCCCGTGGCGTCGAGCACGTGCAGCAGGTAGGGCGTGCCGAGAAAGCCGGTCGTGAGATGGTGCTCTCGTCCCTCGACGTCTTTGGCCAGGCGTCCCGCCGCGGACGCTACGAGCGAATCCGGCAGGAGATCGAACGCGATCGCCAGCGCGTACGCCGTCTGCGTGTTCTCGCCCACTCGGCCCGTACTCGAGACGAACTCGCGTTTGAACGCGTCACGGATCGCCTGAAAGCGCGCGCGATACGTGTTCGCTTCCTCGGTACGCCCGAGCACGCTCGCCGTGCGGGCTACCAGATCGGTGGAATGGGCCAGGAACGCTGTGGCGATCAGGTCGGTGCCCGTGGTCGCGCCCGGGTAGGAGGGATCGTCGCTGTGGAGCGCGAGCCAGTCGCCGAACTGCCAGCCCGGTCGCCAGATCAGGTCCGGGCCCGCGCGGCGGTGTGCGTAATCGACCCAGGCACGCATGCTCGGATACTGGCGCTCGAGCAGGCGCCGATCGCCGTACGTGAGGTACATCGTCCAGGGAATGATGACGGCGACGTCGGACCAGCCGGCGGTCCCCGCGAACCGAACGGAGTCCCCGCCGAGGGGGTTCGGAATCACCCAGGGGACACTGCCGCTCGGGTCCTGATCGGCCGCCACATCCGACAGCCACTTCGCGAAGAAACCATTGACGTCCATGTTGAACGCGGCTGTCCGCGCGAACACCTGGGCGTCTCCCGTCCAGCCCAGTCGCTCGTCGCGCTGCGGGCAGTCGGTCGGCACATCGAGAAAGTTGCTGCGCTGGCCCCAGACGATGTTGCGCTGCAACTGATTGAGCAGGGAGTCCGAGGTGACGAAGCTCCCGGTCTGCCCGAGGTCGGAGGAGACGGCGATACCGGTGATGGTGGTCGAGTCGGGCTGACTGGGAAGTCCTCCCACGGCCACGTATCGAAAGCCGTGGAATGTGAAATGCGGCTCGTATACCTCCCGGGACTTCCCGCTCAGCGTGTACCGGTCTGTCTGCGCGGCGGCGCGCAGGTTCGCGGTGTAGAGGTTGCCGCCCTTGTCGAGTACTTCGCCGAACCGCATCGTCACCGTCGTCCCTGGCGAGCCGCTGACATTGAGGCGCGCCCAGCCTGTGAAATTCTGGCCGAGGTCGAAGAGCATCTCGCCCGAGGGTGCGCGCCGGATGGCGATCGGTCGCAGCTCGCGCACGCGACGCACCGGTGGCGACATCGATGCCACGAGTGCCGCGGGAGGAGCAGCGACCAGCGCGACCGCTGACCACTCGTGATCATCGTATGGCGCGCTCGCCCATCCGCTAAGCTCACGGCGCGCGTCGTACGTTTCGCCGCCGTAGATGTCAGACGCGAGAACGGGACCCGCTGTGGTCTTCCAGCCGGTATCCGATACGATGCGCTCCGTACGCCCGCTCTCATAGCGGATTTCGAGCTGAGCGCGCAGGCCAAGGCGCCGGCCGTAGAGATTGCGTTGGCCAAAGAACCCAAGCTGACCGCGGTACCAGCCATCGCCGAGCATCGCACCGACGACGTTGTCGCCGGGCCGCACGAGTTGGGTCACGTCGTAGGTCTGGTACTGTAGGCGGCGGCGGTAGGAGGTCCAGCCGGGCGTGAACAGCTCGTCGCCGACGCGCTGGCCGTTGAGATAGATCTCGTAGAGGCCGAGGCTGGTGACGTAGAGACGCGCGGAGCGCACGCGGTCGGCAACCAGGAAAGCGCGCCGCAGGAGGGGCGACGGAGATGGGAGGCTATCTGATGCCGTTGCGGGTGGCCCGATCCACTGTGCGCTCCAGTCCGTTGGCTGGAGCAGTCCCGTTTCCCAGAACGCCACGGCACTCCACGCAGACGCGCGGCCGCTCGCATCCCAGACGCGCACCCGCCAGTAGTACCG
>DASWEL010000356.1:0-27707 GCA_036394755.1 Gemmatimonadales bacterium
CGCCCGGACGATCGCCGATCGGCTGCACTCGGCCGCGATCCATCTGCTGCGCCGGCTGCGAGTTGAAGACAAAGCGCTCGGTCTGACCGGTCCACGAGCGTCCGCCTTGTCAGTGATCGTGTTTCGAGGACCCCTCACTATGAGCGCGCTCGCGGATGCGGAGCAGGTGCGGCGGCCCACGATCACGCGGCTCATCGACGGATTGGAGCGGCGCCGACTGGTGCGCCGCGTAAGCGACCCAAGCGATGGCCGCGTGCAGCTGGTCGAGGCGACCGCAGCGGGGAAACGTCTGTTGCAAAAGGGCCGGGCGCGACGAGTTGAGCGACTCACGCAAGGGCTTGCGCAGCTATCAAGAGACGATCAGCAGGTGCTTGCTCGTGCAGCGCACTTGATGGAGGAGTCCGTTTTGGTGAGCTTTTGACGCGCTGGCGCCGTAGCCAAGTGGTAAGGCAGAGGTCTGCAAAACCTCGACTCGTCGGTTCGATTCCGACCGGCGCCTCTCCAGTCGTAACCCGCTGTGACGCGGTCCACGCTGGCGGGGGTAGTAAAGATCGAGCCTCATGAGACCGATCACCTGGATAGTGCTGGCGCTCGCCGCTGCGGGGTGCGGCGAGTCGACCGGGCCGCTCGCGGACCTGAGCGAGCTCCGCACGAGCCTCGCTCCCGTCCAAACCGTCTTCGCATCACCGCTCGTTCGCTCGCTCGGGTTCTTTCAGCTGGTCCCGCTATTGCCTACGCCGGCGGCTGGCGCGCCGCTCGTACCAGATTCCTTGCTCGGGAAGACGCTCACCTGGAGCTGCACGTCCCAGCGCTACGCGGTGAGCGGCGCCTCCGGCGCCCCGGACACGGGCGTCCGAGTGGTTCTCTACCAGCGCGCTCCGGACGGGTCGATCGCGTGCCCGGCCACGGCCAATGGGCAGCTCGATCTGTTCGACGCCAGCGCGCCGGGTACGACGGCGGTGCGCGGCGTCGTTACGGGGCCCGGCGGCGGCGGGCCGTTGGTCGACTACACCATTAGTCACAACGTGGCGGACTCGGAGGGCGTGGCGAGCGCGACCGGCTTCGTGACCGATGGACAGCAGCGCCTGGACTTTCAGGTGACCGGGGAGCCGGGCTCCGGGTTACACAACACGATCGCTACGGTGCAGCTCGACGATGCCACGGCGGACCTGCATGCGGTACTGCACCATGCGGCGGAGATGGGCGTCGACACCTACTATGAGGATGTGGATCTCCTGGTTCACCACGCTGCCCTGAGCGCCGAGCTGAAGGGCTCCGTCGGGTGGTTCAATACGTTTAGGTCGTGGGATGAGATTGTTTCGGTCAACGAAGTGCCGTTTGCGAAGGTCGGGGGAAGCATGGTCTCGGAGGACCAGGGGCCGAGGATTACCCCCCTAGGCGGGCGGCTCTTCTTCATGAGCGAAGAGCTTCGAGTCCTGCTCGACTTCGTCGCCGCGCCTGAGTCGATCCGCGCTGGCCTTGCCGGCACCCTCGGCGCCGGCGCGCGCCTGGTGAGGATCGCGCTATAGAGACAGGCTCATGTCACTGCACTTTGCGTCCCGGGACGTGATGGCCATTCTGATGTAGCACGAGCCCGTCTGCCCTGAACGTCAGCTGGGCGTCGACCGCCTTCAAAAAGAACGTCGAATCCGATTCCGCGAAGATCGCGAACCGCGGCTGCGCGGTCGCCTGAGCGAACAGGTGTGCGGCCTCGCGCGTGATGACGATGTGGAACGTCGGGGCGAGCTCGTATTCCCCCACATAGTGCTGCAAGATCAGCGAGTCCACCGCGACCTCGGTGCGCCGTTGCCGCGGAGGGCTGAGCGGGAACGTCTCATCCAGCAGGTGGAAGCCGATGTCATCGACGTTTTCGTTGCCGTTATTGCAAAGCACGACGACGCCGATCCGGCGCGCCGCATCGAAGCCGATGAAGCTGCGATAGCCGCCCGTCCCCCCGTTGTGCCACACGATCTTCCCCACGGGCCGCGTGATCACGTGCCACGCTAGGGCGATCTTGAGGTAAGGATCATTCGTCGGTTGCCGCTCGAAGTGCGCCTGTTGCAGGGTACGCGAGAGCGGCGTCGCAGTGGAGTCGAGATTGGCGACCAGAAACGCGAGGAGATCCTTCGCGGTCGACCGCAGCGCGCCCGCCCCCGCCAGCGTGGGCAGATCCCAGTTGGGCACGACGTCCCCTTCGCCGTCGTGGCCGGGAGCGAGCCGGGCACGCATCGCGGGCGTCAGCGTAATCGCGGTCTCGGTCATGCCGAGCGGCGTGAGAATCCGGCGCGTGACGAGCTGCTCGTAGGTCGTCCCCGCTTTGAGACTGAGCGTGTGCCCCAGCAGCCCCATGCCGAGGTTCGAGTATTCGTAGGCGGCGCCGGGGTCGCGGGGCAGCTGGTAGCGTGACAGGAACTCGTACAGCTGCTGCACGCTGTAATCGGCGTACGGATTGGACGAATCGCGCGGCGTGAAATTGTCGGGCATGCGCGGCAGGCCGGAGGATTGCGTCGCCAGGTCCAGCAGCGTGATGGGACGCCCCCGCACCGCCATGCGCACCGCTCGCGGCAGGTAGTTCGCCACCGGATCGTCCAACCGCACTTCGCCGCGACCGACCATGTCGGCGAGCACCGATGCCGTGAAAGTTTTGGTGATGGATCCGATCTCGAACACGTTGTCGACGTTGACTCCGCCGACCGCGATCACGCGTCGCCCCTTGTCCAGCAGTCCGATGACCATCCCCTCGCCATGCTTGCCGCTGTCGGGCAGCGCCAGTACGCGCGGCGCCAGCATTGCAGAAACGGCGGAGTCGGAGGGCAGGCCCTGCTGGAGACCGAGGACCAGCGCCAAGGAAGCGATGAAATGCATGCGGGAATTTAGTATCTTCTCGCCGCCGTGCTCGTCCCCAAACTCTTCACTACCCTTCGGGATTACGACCGGGAGCAACTCTCCCGAGACGTGATCGCCGGCGTCATCGTCGGGATCGTCGCGCTGCCGCTCGCCATTGCGTTCGCCATCGCGAGCGGGCTCAGCCCGGAGCGGGGGCTCTACACCGCGATCGTCGCCGGCTTCCTCATCTCGCTGCTCGGCGGCTCACGGGTGCAGATCGGCGGGCCGACCGGCGCGTTCGTCGTAATCGTCTCAGGGATAGTGCTCAAGTACGGCGTCGATGGACTGGTCGTGGCGACGCTCATGGCCGGCTTCATTCTCGTCGGCTTCGGGCTGTTTCGGCTCGGCGGCGCCATCAAGTTCATCCCCTACCCGGTGACGATCGGATTCACGAGCGGCATCGCGCTCATCATCTTCTCGAGCCAGATCCGCGATCTGCTCGGTCTCGAGATGCAGGCGGTGCCCTCCGCCTTTTTGCCGAAGTGGGACGCCTATGTCCACGCGTTCGATACGGTCAATCCCTGGGCGTTGGTGGTCGCCGTCGCCACGCTGACGATCATTGTCGTGTGGCCAAGGATCTCCACACGCATTCCAGGCCCGTTTGTCGCGCTGATCGTGACGACCGTGCTGGCGCAGCTGCTGCACTTGCCGGTCGAGACGATCGGCGCGCGGTTCGGCGCCATCCATGCCGGTCTCCCGCAGCCGCACATCCCGCATCTCTCGCTTCCTATCATCCAAGCGCTCGCGGGTCCGGCCTTCACGATCGCCTTGCTCGCCGCGGTCGAGTCGCTGCTATCGGCGGTCGTGGCGGACGGGATGATCGGCGGGCGCCATCGCTCCAACATGGAGCTGGTCGCCCAAGGGGTCGCGAACATCGCCTCGCCCCTGTTCGGCGGGATGCCGGCGACGGGGGCGATCGCCCGCACGGCCACGAACGTGAAGAACGGCGGGCGCACGCCGGTCGCCGGGATGACCCATGCAGTCACGTTGCTCTTGATCACCCTTTTCTTCGGGCGGTGGGCGGGCTTGATCCCGCTGGCGACCCTGGCCGCGATCCTGGTTGTGGTCGCATTCCACATGAGCGAGTGGCGCACGTTTGTGTCGGAGTTTCGCGCGCCGAAGAGTGACGTCGCGGTCCTGCTGACCACGTTCCTGCTCACCGTCCTCGTGGATCTGACGGTCGCGATCGAAGTCGGCATGGTGCTCGCTGCCTTCCTCTTCATGCGCCGCATGGCGGAAGTGACGAACATCAGCGTGTTGACGCACGAGTTCACTGATCCGGTGGATGACTTCGAGCACGATCCCAATGCCGTCCGCAGCCGCGTGATCCCCGAGGGTGTCCAGGTCTACGAGATCACGGGACCGTTCTTCTTCGGCGCCGCCGAGATGTTCAAGGATCGGGTGGGCCGCATCGCCGGCAGGCCGAAAGTGCTGATCATTCGGCTGCGCCATGTCCCGGCCATCGATTCGACTGGGTTGCATGCGCTCCGCGAGCTGATTCACCGCAGCCGGCAGGAACGGATCCTGGTAATTCTGTCCGACGTGCACGCCCAGCCGGTCGTCGCGCTGGACCGCTCGGGGCTCTACGACGAGCTCGGCGAAGAGAACATCCACGGCAACATCGACGACGCGTTGAATCGGGCTCGGCAGTATCTCGGGCTCGAGCCCGTAGGGCGTCCGGAGTTTGCGACGCCCACGGTGGCCCGCGAGTCGAAAGACCGCTAGCGCCGCTGCACCGTCCAACGGCCCGTCTGTGTGCCGCCCGACGTCAGCCTGGTCGTGTACGTGCCCGTGATCTGATTGCCGTTGAGCTCGCCGCTGAACGTGGTCAGCAGGCGCGCGCCGGTCTGCGGATCGGCGTAGGGATCCAGCGTGCCGCTCACATGTCCATGCTCCACACGCACGAAGCGAATCGTCAGCACTGTCGAAGCGGGTTGCTGATTGGCTCCGGTGGCGTTTTCCCCGCGCCAGGGCACGAGCGGACGACCCCACGCGCTCGGGATCATCACCACATCGCCGAACGCTGAGTCGCCGGCCGCGCGCAGCGTGAAGCTGATGCTGCCGCTGCGACCCGACTCGGCGCTGCTGTAGTCGCCTGCCCACTCGCCGGTGAGGGCACCAACGTCAGCCG
Source organism: Gemmatimonadales bacterium (assembly GCA_036394755.1). Lineage (GTDB taxonomy): Bacteria > Gemmatimonadota > Gemmatimonadetes > Gemmatimonadales > GWC2-71-9 > 20CM-2-65-7. The sequence continues at coordinate 5,018 of DASWEL010000356.1, forward strand.
ACGCGCCGACCAGTGGAACCGGGGCCCGAGAGGCACCGCAGGCCGTGAGCGCCAGCACGAGAAGCGTGGGAAGGGTTGGGGATCGAATCATAAGTCGCCTCGCGGTAATAGGTATGCGTCTTTACGCGCGACGGCGGCGCGCTGCAACTCTAAACATGCAGGCTATCTTAAAATCGTGCTACGCCGTCAACTTGGCCTCGTCGCCGTCACGGCACTCGTCGTTGGCGAGGTCGTCGCCATCGGGATTTTTCTCACGCCCGCGGGCATGGCCCACTCGCTCGGCTCACCCTTCTGGTTGCTGATTGTCTGGCTGCTCATGGGTGCGATGGCGCTGAGCGGCGCGCTCTGTTACGGTGAGCTCGCGGCGCGGGCGCCCGAAGCGGGCGGCGGATACGTCTACCTGCGCGAAGCCTACGGTCCGGCGGTCGCTTTCCTGTACGGCTGGAAATGTCTGCTCGTGATGGATCCGGGCATCACGGCGGCACTCGCGGCGGGGCTCGCGAGCTATGTCGGCTACGCGCTCGGCATCTCAGGCGTGTGGCTCAAATTCGTTGCGATCGGGACCATCGTCGTGATCGCAGGTGTGAATGTCGCGGGCCTGCGACTTGGCTCCGGCCTCATGCAAGCACTGACCGCAGTCAAGCTGGGCGCGCTGGCGCTCATTGCGATTCTCGCACTTGCGTTGCGCGCGGGAAGCTGGTCGAACTTCGTGCCGTTCGTCGCTCAGCGGGCCGGCTCAGATCCGCTTCCCTTGGCGTTGGCCGCGGGGCTGATGGGCGCGTTTTTCGCCTTCGGCGGGTGGTGGGAAATCTCCAAGTTGGCGGGGGAAGCGCGCGATCCATCGCGCACGGTACCGCGCGCGCTCGCGATCGGGGTCGCGATCATCACGGCCATCTACATCATGACGAGCGCCGTCTTCCTTTATCTAGTGCCGCTGGAGCGCGTGACGTCAGGCGAGACGTTCGCCGCGCAAGCCGGCGAGGCGTTGTTTGGACTTGCGGGCGGCCGCGTGTTCTCGGGCGTCGTCATCGTAGCGGTGCTCGGCAGCCTGCTGGGGCTCTTGATGGCGCTTCCGCGGGTTTATTACGCCATGGCCAACGACGGCGTGTTTTTCAAAGGGGTTGCCGCGCTGCATCCGCGGTTTGGCACCCCGGCCCGCGCGATCGCGATCCAGGCTATCCTCGCGTCGGTTTACATCGCATCGGGCACGTTCAATCAGATCATCGGTGTTTTTGTCTTCGTCACGGTGCTGTTCGTCGCGGCGACCGTGGCGGGACTGTTCCGGATTCGCCGCCACTCGCCCGACGCCTCATATCGGACCTGGGGCTATCCGTTCACGCCCGTACTCTTTCTCGTTTTGTCTGTTGTGGTGCTCTTCCTGGTGGCTGCCCGCAGTCCCCTGCAGGCCGCACTCGGTGTCGGCATCGTCGCCGCGGGCGCCCCAGTGTACGTTTTGGTCTTCCGCAAACAGTTCACCCCACAACCTGCAGGATCTGATGACTTGGATTCGCACGATTCCGCTGCCGGAAGCCGACGAGAAGCTGCGTCGGGCGATTGACGCCCAGAAGGCTCTCTATCCCAAAGAGTACGAGAGCCCCGTGCATCCGACCGCCGACGGCACTTCCGGGATCGTCGCGTCGCACAGCCTCATCCCCGACGCGCTCTATCACGCCTTCGCGACCTTCGGGGCGCTCATGGCGCCCGACCTGCCGCTCACGCGCCGCCAGCACGAGTTGATCACGACGGTCGTCTCGGTCACCAATCGCTGCCGATACTGAATTGAATCCCACGCAGAGTTTCTGCGTCGGATCACGCTGGACCAGGCGCTCGTCGCGGCCCTCGAGGACGATTACACCAAGGCCCCGATCTCCGAGCAGGAGCGCGTGATGCTGGACTACGTGGCGCAGCTCACCCGTGACGCTACGCGGATCGGACCGGCGGACCATAAGGAGTTGCGCCGTGTGGGGTTCGACGATCGCGCGATTCTGCAAATCACCCTGATCGCGTCCTGGTTCAACTACATCAATCGTGTGGCCGATGCCCTGGGCGTGGGGCGAGGTTAAGCTGCAATCATGTCTGAGCAACGCACGGCCACCGTCGCCTGCCCGTTTTGTCAGACGCTGAACCGCGTCGATCTCACGCGTCTCGAGCAGCATCCGAAATGCGGCAATTGCGGCAAACCCATCCTGCTCGACCGGCCGATCGCGATATCCGACGCCAGTTTCGATAAAGTCACGACCGACACGACGGTGCCGGTGGTGGTCGATTTCTATGCCGATTGGTGCGGGCCGTGCAAGATCATGGCGCCGCTGCTGGATGACGTCGCGCACCGGCGCGCGGGAGAGATGCTCGTGGTGAAGCTCGACACGGATCGGAACCCACTCACTGGCCAGCGATTCGGAATTCGGGGCATCCCGACGCTGATCGCGTTCCGCAAGGGGCAAGAAGTGGGGCGCCGCGTCGGCGCCGTGCCGCCGGCCGAGCTCGAGGCGTTTCTACAGACTATTTAGCGAGCTGACGCAGCACGTACTCCAGAATCCCGCCGTGCTTGTAATACTGCAGCTCCTGCGGCGTGTCGATGCGGACCAGCGCTTTGAACGTCGTCACTTTGCCGTCGTCGGCCGTCGCGGTGACGGTCAGCTCCTTGGGCATGTCGCTGAGGCCGAGGATGTCGTAGCGCTCTTTCCCCGTCAGGCCGAGCGTTGCGGGGGTCTGTCCGGAAGCGAACTGCAGCGGCAAGATCCCCATCCCCACCAGGTTCGAGCGGTGGATGCGCTCGAAGCTCTCCGCGACGACGGCGCGCACGCCGAGCAGCCGGGGCCCCTTGGCAGCCCAGTCGCGTGACGACCCCGAGCCATACTCCTTCCCGGCCAGGACGATCAGCGGCGTTCCCTCGGCGGCGTACTTGAGCGACGCGTCGTAGATCGTCATTTGCTCGCCGTCGGGGAGATGCACCGTGAACGGTCCCTCGGTTCCCGGCGCGAGCAGATTCTTGAGCCGCACGTTGGCGAACGTGCCGCGCACCATCACTTCGTGGTTGCCGCGCCGCGCCCCGTACGAATTGAAGTCGATCGGCTGGACGCCGTGACTGACGAGGAATTGGCCCGCGGGACTCGTCTTGCGAATCGATCCGGCCGGCGAGATGTGGTCGGTGGTGATGCTGTCGCCCAGCAGGCACAGCACGCGGGCGCCGCGGATGTCGCGCACGGGCCCCGGCTCGGTGGGCATGCCGTCGAAGTAGGGCGCGCGGCGGATGTACGTCGAGGTCGGCTCCCACGCGAAGCGGTCGCCTTCGGGCACGGGGAGCCCGCGCCAGCGCTCATCGCCGTCGAATACCTGCGCGTAGCTCTTCCGGAACATCGCCGACTTGATCGAGCGAGCGATGACCTCGGCCACTTCCTTGGCGGAAGGCCAGATGTCGCGCAGGAACACGGGCCCGTCGATGCCGATGCCGAGCGGCTCGTTGTGGAAGTCGATATCGATGCGGCCCGCGAGCGCGTACGCCACGACCAGCGGCGGCGAGGCGAGGTAGTTGGCGCGCACTTCCTGTTGAATCCGGCCCTCGAAGTTGCGATTCCCCGAGAGCACCGCGCAGACGACGAGGTCGCATTCCGCAATCGCCGTGGACACGGCTTCGGGCAGCGGACCGGAGTTGCCGATGCACGTCGTGCAGCCATAGCCGACGAGGTGAAAGCGCAGCGTTTCGAGCGGCTTCATGAGATCCGCCAACTCGAGATAGTCCGTGACCACTTTGGAGCCGGGGGCGAGGCTCGTCTTGACCCACGGCTTCGAGCGCAGGCCGCGATCGACCGCCTTTTTGGCCATGAGCGCCGCCGCGATCATGACGGAGGGGTTTGAGGTATTGGTGCAGCTCGTGATCGCGGCGATCACGACCGAGCCGTGGTGCAGCACGCACTCGACGTCGTCGATCACGAGGGTTGCGGACGACGGCCGGGGCGGCGGCGGGTTGGTTCCGGCCTGCCCGCCTTCGGCCTCCCATCGGCCTACGGGAACGGCGTTCACCGCAGCGGCGGGCTTCATCAGCGTCGGCAACGCCTCGGCAAACTTACGCGGCACTTCCCGCAGTCCCACGCGGTCCTGCGGCCGGCGCGGTCCGGCCATACTCGACTCGACGGTCGCCAGGTTCAACTCGAGCGTGTCGCTGTAGACCGGCTCGGGTGCGTCGGGCGTGTGAAACAGCCCCTGCTCCTTCATGTACGCTTCTACCAGCTTCACCTGCTCCGCGGTCCGGCCCGTGAACTCGAGATAGCGCAGCGTCTCTTGATCGACGGGGAAGATGCCGATCGTTGCGCCATACTCGGGCGCCATGTTCCCGATCGTGGCGCGGTCGGCGAGCGGCAGCGTCGACACGCCGGGTCCGTAGAACTCGACAAACTTTCCGACCACGCCTTTCGCGCGCAGCATCTGCGTGATCGTGAGGACGAGGTCGGTCGCGGTGGCGCCCTCGGTGAGCTTGCCGCTCAACCGGAAACCGATCACCTGCGGGATGAGCATCGAGACTGGCTGGCCGAGCATCGCCGCTTCTGCCTCGATTCCGCCGACACCCCATCCGAGCACGCCAAGCCCGTTGATCATCGTGGTGTGAGAGTCAGTACCAACGAGCGTGTCGGGGTACGCCTGCGAGTCGTTCGTGAAGACTACGCGGGCCAGGTATTCCAGGTTGACCTGGTGCACTATGCCCGTATCGGGCGGGACCACCTTGAAGCCCGTGAACGTCTTCTGCGCCCAGCGCAGCAACGCATAGCGCTCGCGATTTCGCTGGAACTCGAGGTCGGCGTTCACCTGGAAGGCACGCGGCGTCCCGAACTCATCCACGATCACCGAATGGTCGATCACGAGCTCGGCGGGGAGCTGGGGGTTCACGCGCTTGGGGTCGCCGCCCATCTGGACCATCGCATCGCGCATGGCGGCGAGGTCCACGACGGCCGGCACGCCGGTGAAGTCTTGGAGCAGCACGCGCGCCGGCATGAACGTGATCTCTTCGTCCGGGACCTTGCGCGGTTCCCACCGCGTCAGTTTCTCGATGTCCTCGGTCCGAACCACGCGGCCATCCTCGAGCCGGAGCAGGTTCTCGACCAGGATCTTCAGGGAGTACGGGAGTCGGGCGACTGAGAGGCCGCGGCGCTCGAGCGCGTCGAGGCGGAAGATCTCGTAGCTCCGTCCTCCGACCTTCAGGGTGGCACGACTGCCGAGACTGTTGGCGCTCATTGCGGCAACACCTTCACGGCGACGACGAAGTACTCGGTCTCGCCAAAGCAGGTCGTGGGGACGCCCTTGTGTTGTTGATACGACAGCGCGACGCGCCTACCGAGCGACCCGTTGATGTGCTCCGCTATTGTTTCGTCCCGAACAGAGAAATAGAATTTCTCGGGATTCGTTCCGGGCATCGACACCATGGCGAGCTCGCCTTCCCACGTTTTGCAGAGCCAGCCGCGCTTCGAGAACTTCTGCACGAATCCGGCGCGCTCGCCTTCGGAGTAGCTCCACTGGAGTGCGGACCACGCATACAGCGCAAAGATCAGGATCGGGGTGAGCAGGATCCCCGCGATGATGAACTTGCGTTTGCGCGTGAGCTGGAAGTTGAATCTGAAGTTCACGGGGCGAAATCTACCTCGTACGTTTCCTTGCGATAAGGCGTGAAGCCACGGGCAAGGTAATTCGGCAGGGCGTTGGGATGATCGAGCGTACAGGTGTGTAACCACACGCGGCTCGGGGCCAGCGCCCAGGCGTCGCGCACGGCGCTGGAGAGCAGGTGTTTTCCGAAGCCGCGCCCGAACTCAGTGGCGACGATCCCGAAGTAGGCGATCTCCACGGAATCGTCCTCCGCGACGCGCCGCAGCTCGTACCATCCCGCCAGTCTCGCCGCGTGCTTGCCGGTCATCCGCATCGCCACGAACAGTTGAATCGCCGGATCGCCCAAGTGCGCCGCGATTTCCTCGTCGGTCCAATCCCAGCGGTCCCGCCAGTGGAATGCCTCGCCCACGGTTCGATAGCACATCCGGTAGAGCTCCGGCTGCGGCTGCGGCGCGCTGGCGATCGCGATATCCGGGAAATCCCCGAATCCCGCCTTGAACTGGTTGCGATCCTTGAGCTCTAGATAGGTGCGGGTTGCCTGCATATGCGAAATCTAGGTGCCGGGTGCCTGGTGTCAGCACGCACTCCTGGCACCTGACACCCGACTCCCGACCCCGTAGTTTTGAGTCATGACCTTCAACAAAATGGGCACGCTGCCCCTGCCGCTGGCGCTCCACCTGGCGACGTACACGGTGATCGGTCTGTTCTGCGCCTTTGCGGGCGGACTCAATCTCATCGACCCGACCAAGATCTTCCCCAACGCCGTCATCTTCCTCGGCCTCGCCGGCTTCAGCTGGGGCTACGTGTTCGGCATTCTGATGGCGCGCAAAGAAGTGCTCGGTTTGGGACTCGTCGCCAGCATCGGCTACGTCGTGGCGGGCATCTGGCAGCTCGGCCCCCATTGGGCGCTGGGCGTCCTGCTCCTCGCGATCGGCGCGTACGGACTGGGTGCGCTCGCCCTCTACCGGCGGCAGATTCTCGAGGCGTAAGCCTCAGCCAATGACGTTTTCCCGCTCCGGCGCGGCGGGGAGCTCCACCACGAACTTCGCGCCGCCAAGGCTGCTGGAGTCTTCCAGCCAGATTCGCCCGCCCACTTCCGCGACGACACGCTGACAAATCGAGAGGCCGAGACCCGATCCCTCGTCGGGACTCTTGGTCGTGAAAAAGGGATCGAAGATCCGGCTGCGCACGTTGGGTGGCACGCCCGGGCCAGAATCTTCGACCGTGAGCCGCACCCAATCTTTCCGGGCTTCCGTCGCCAGCTCGATCACGGCATTAGGGCGTCCGCGCACCGCGTGTTCGGCGTTGGTCACGAGATTGATCACGACTTGCTGCAGCTCCTGGCCAAGCCCCAGCACCGCTTCGGCGCCCTGATCCATGCGCGTACGCACCTCGATGCTGTCGGCACGGAGCACGCGCTGGCGGATCTCGGCCACGTCTCGGACGAGCTCGTTGAGCTGAATCCGTACGGGGGCGGTGTCGGCCCGGCGCGCCAAGCGCAACAGGCTCCGCACGATGCGGGCGGCGCGATCGACCTCGCGCACGATCGTGGCGGCGGCGGTGCTGGCCTCGGCGTCCTGGGTCGAGCGGCCCAGCAGCTCCGCCTCCATACGTATCGCGGCGAGCGGGTTGTTGACCTCGTGTGCCACTCCGCTGGCGATCTCGCCGACCGTGGCCAGCTTCTCGCGCGCGATGAGCTCGCGCTGCGCGCGCAGCTCGTCCGTCCGGTCATACAGCGCGACCAGAAGATCCTGCGATCCGAGGCCGCGCAGGTCCGTCACCGTGCAATCGCAGATCCGTCGGTCGCCCCCGGCTTGCGTGACCAACACGCGGCCGTGCCACGGCTGGCCTTCCTGACGGCCTGTCAGCATGAGTCGCACGGTCAATCCGCTCGGCGCGAGCCCGAGCTTCTCGAGATGGCGCCCGACGGCCGCATCCGTCGACTCGAGGCCGAAAACCTGCATCGCCGCTCCGTTGAGCTGGCGCACCGTGCCCGCCGCATCCACCAGGGCCATCGGCAGGGGACTCGCGTCGACCATTGCCCGGGCGCGGTCGGCGGCCGCGCGCGTCGCAGCGACGGCCTCCGAGAGCTCGATGCCGCCGGCGATGTGCGCGGCAACGGCGGACACATATTGCAATTCGTGAAGCGTGAAGGGCGGGGGGGCCGGCGCATCGGGAGCCTGAATGCGCATCAGTCCGACGGCGCCCACTGGCCCGTGGGAGAGCCGCAGCGGCGCGATCAGTGTTGCGCGGACGCCCTCCGCGAGTCTGGTCGCGATGGGGCTCGCATCCGGCTCGGCTCGTAGATCCGCGCTCATCAGCGCTTCACCAGTCCGCACCACACGACCTGTGGCGCTGCTCTCGAGTCCCAGGATCAACCCTTCGAGCTGTGACGCACCGCCGAGGGCCGGCGAAATGCGCAGGTTCTCGCCGTCGGGCTGCTTCAAGGCGACGAAGGCACCCTGGGCATCGACGAGCTCCATGAGACTCTGCAGCGTATAGCGCAGCAGCAGGTGCGTCTCGGGTGCAGCGAGCAGCCAGCGCGCGAGCTCGACGACGAAGCTGCCGAGCCGCCGCTCGCGCTCCAGCGCGGCACGCCGTCCGACCATGACCGCGAGGCGGGAAGAGAACTCGATCGCCGCTTCGAGCTCCGATGCGGGGAGCGCCGGTGGCGCGCCCGCGAGCGTCGCTTCGACGCGCCGTCCCTCGGGATCGTGCCACGCCGCACTCAGACTGCGGCCGGAGCGGTCGTCGGTGCCCGCCGCGACCGATCCGGCTTCGTTGACTCCCTGGTAGCGAATCGACAGTCGGGCGCCGCCGGCCCAGCCGCTCAAGATTCCCGCGGCCGCTCGCCAGAAGTCTGCCGAGCGTTTCGCGTCACTCGCTTCGCGGAGCAGCGCCTGCAAGGCGTCTCGCATGCGGCCTCGAATATAGGCTAGGGGTTCGGGGCTGGGGGTTAGGGGTTAGGGAACCGCATGGCGTTCTGGGAGCATGAGCACTCATTTGACTTTGGTGGATGGGGAGCCCACCAGTTTGGAGCCGTCGCTCCCCACCACGCCTCCCGCCGATACCGAATTGCTGGACGCGTATTCGCGTACGGTGAGCGGCGTGGTGGAGCGTGTCGCCCCGGCGGTCGTCAGTGTCGAAGTGCAGCATCGGCGTCGCGGGACGTCCCCACGCGAGTCGCAGGGTGCCGGATCGGGATTCGTCTTCACGCCCGACGGATTCATCCTTACCAACAGCCATGTCGCGCACGGCGCTACCAGGACGGACGTGGCGTTTGCCGATGGCCGGCGCCTCCGCGCCGAGCTGGTCGGCGACGATCCTGACACCGACCTCGCGGTGCTGCGTGTCGACGCTTCGTCTCAGGTGACCGCGCCGCTGGGGGATTCGGCGGCACTACGCGTGGGCCAGATCGTCATCGCGATCGGAAATCCGCTCGGATTTCAGAGCACCGTGACAGCCGGAGTGGTGAGCGCACTGGGCCGCTCCTTCCGATCGGTTTCTGGGCGCTTGATCGACAACGTCATTCAGACCGATGCCGCGCTGAATCCCGGCAACTCGGGCGGGCCGCTGCTCGATTCGCGCGGGACCGTCGTGGGCGTCAATACAGCCGTGATTCTGCCCGCGCAGGGGATCTGCTTTGCCGTCGCGGTGAATACGGTCAAGCTCGTCGTGGGACAGCTCATCGCGTTTGGGCACGTTCGCCGCGCGCGCATCGGCGTTGGGGGACAGAACGTTTCGTTGCCGCGTCTCGCGGTGCGCGCGCACCGGTTGATCCAGCCGAGTGGTGTGCTCATCACCACGATCGAGCCGGGCAGTCCAGCGGCGCGCGCGGGTCTGCAGGCCGGCGACATCATCGTGGCGTTCGATGGACAACCGGTTCACGGCATCGACGACTTGCACCGGCTACTCACGGGCGACCGGATCGGTACAGCCACCACCGTCGCTGCTGTGCGCAAAGCGGAACGGTTGGAGCTGGCGATTACGGCTGCCGAAACGGCGAAACCGTAGCTGTGACGTGCTCGTGACAGCGCGGGTGTTGCTTGAGTGGGCCGGCGTAACTACCATTCATGCCATGACTTTCTGCGCTTGCAATCCAAAGATGCTGCTCCACACCGGGAACCCAACCGGGGAGGCGGGCGCTGGCTGAGGCGATGCAGAGATTCGCAACGCAACGGAACGGCCCGCTCTTCGATGGAGCGGGCTTTTTTGTGCGCGGAACACAACAAGGGAGAGTTGGATGAAGAAGCATTACCTATTGGCGAGTGACTTCGATCAGACGTTGAGCTTTAACGACTCCGGCATCGTGCTGAGCGAGATGCTGGGGATCACGAGCTTTCGTGAGAAAGTGGCGGCGCTCTCCGATCTCAATCTCGTACAGCAAGGCGCCGAGCTGGCGTACCTGCTCGCGAATGACCCGGAGTACGCCCGAGTCACTCGTGATGATCTCCTCAAGGTCGGCCGCCAGGTCCGGCTCAAACGGAACGTAGAGCTTCTCACCCGGATGCTCGCGCAGGGGATCGACGGCAACCGCTTCGACTTCTATGTGATCTCCGCGGCGCCTGAGGAAGTCGTGCTGTCGGCGCTCGAGGGGATCGTCCCGGCCGATCATGTCGTGGGCACCCGGTTCGAGTTCCAGCCCGGCGACGGGAAGATCGGGACGCTGCTGGGCGTCGCGGCCGGCTACGGCAAGGTCGCCGCCGTGGAAGAGATCCGCGCGCGCCACGTCGTGCCGCGCGATCAGGTCGTTTACGTCGGCGACGGGCAGTCGGACATTCCCGTCATGCTGCACGTCAACCGCGGCGAAGGATTCACCATCGCCGCGTCGGAAGCCCGCGAAATCGCCCAGATTGCCAAGCGCACGGTCATCAGCGATGACGCGTTGTCGGTGCTCGTGCCGATTCTCGAAGAGATCGCCGGGTTCGGCCCGAGCCAGATTCGCGCGCTGTTCGAGGACCAGGGGCTCGTGATTCAGGAGTGGGACCGCGTGCGCACCGATTGGTTGACGATTCGGGACGGCGCGGGGGACGGTATCATCCGGCTGGATGCGGTAGCCGGCGCCTAGGCGCGAATCGCTCCCAGGAATTGGGCCGGGCTGGGGGTGTAGCCGGGGAAGACCGTTCCCAAGTCGGTCGCTCCCAGGTGGCGCGCCAGGATCTCACCGAAGAGGTCGCGGAAGTCGGTCGTGACCGCGACGTCGCGCCCTTCAAAGCGCTGCTCGAGTGCCAGGCCGGGCCAGCGGCCCAGCACGCGCCCACCGTTCACCGGCCCGCCGAGTGCCAGCATGGCGGTCGCGTGGCCGTGATCGGTGCCGCTGTTGCCGTTCTCGCGGATCGTCCGGCCGAACTCGGACATCGTGAGCACGACGACGTTGCGCATGCGCTCGCCGAGATCATGGTTGAAGGCGGCGAGCGCCAGGCCGAGCTCGCGGAGCCGGGCGGAGAGTTGGCCTTCACTCGAGCCCTGGTTCACGTGCGTGTCCCAGCCGCTGCAGTCCGCGAACGCGATCTCCAGCCCTACGTCCGCTTTGATGAGCTGAGCGATTTGGAGCAGCGTCTTGCCTAACCGCCCCGGCGGATACTCGACGCCGCCCGCTGGACGGTACTGCGACGGATCCGCGCGCTTCAGCATTTGGACGGCCTCGAATCCCTCGCGCGACGAGGACGCCAGCAGGCCCGTCCCTGCGCCGTCGTACAGCTCCTCGAACGCGCGCGTCAGCCGGTCGCGCGCGGCCTCTTGCGGGACGCGCAGGCCAAACGCCTGCAGATCATCGATAGCGAGCGACGGCGCGCTGCCGGCGAGAATGCGCGGCAGCTGCGGCCCGAACGCGACCGCTCGGAATGGGGTGTCCTGGTGCTCGCGGTCGTGCTGGCAATAGCGATTCATCCAGCCGTCCCCCGTGCTCTTCACACCGGGGGTGCCGCTCTCCATGTAGTCCTGCGCGTCGAAGTGACTGCGGGTACCGTCCGGCGAGCCGATCGCGTGAATCGCGGCGAGGCTCTTGTTGTCCCAGAGCTCTTTGAGGGGCGCGAGGCTCGGATGCAGGCCGAAATGGCCGTCGAGATCCACGACGTCGGGGGCAGGAACCGCGATGCGCGGGCGCTCCTGGTAATAGGCCGGCTCGCCATGTGGGACGATCATGTTCAGTCCGTCGACGGCGCCGCGCTGAAAGAGGCAAACTAAAACCGGGCGGCGAGGGGCGGCGAAGGGGTGGCGAAGGGCGTACGCGGCTCGTTCCAGGAACAACGGATCGAGGCCCAGGCTCACGAGGGCGAGCCCGCCCGACCTCACGAAGATGCGTCTCGAGATGGTCATTGTTTCTGGAAATCAGGGCCGCCGAGCGCGAGGCCGACGGCGAGCGCCCGTGCTTGCACTGGATCGGTAACGTCGGTCAGCTGCTCCAGGATCACACTTTTGGTATGTGCGGACATGGTACCGGCCAGCAATTGCTGATCGATCATCTCGACGAGCCGGGCGTGATCCTCGTTGGCGGGGATGCTCGCACAATCCTTGGCGATTCCCATGGCGGCGTTCATTCGCGCCAGGAGCGCGCCGCTATTCACCCAATGCTCCTCGGTTTCCCCGTAGCCCGTAGGTGCCGGCTGCTGATAGAGCGGCTCACCGAGGCGGGCGACGAGCTGTGCGAGCCGCGGGGTGTCGTCGGGCTCGACGCCGGTGGCCCGCACCGCACTCACGACGAATTCGAATGGCGTCTTGACCTTGGAGCGGACCGCCTGCGCCGACCAGAAATCGGGGGCCATGAAGATGGCGCGCAGCACGGCGCGAATGTCGCCCCCGGTCTTCTGCCACGCGGCGACAGCGGCATCGATACACCCATCCGGCGCGTCATCGGCGACGAAGCGCGCGCAGAGCTTCGCACTCACGTGATGCATCGTGGCGTGCTGGCTCGCGAGAAACTTGAGCAATCGGATGCCTTCATCCTTCCCGTCATCGTTGAAGGTGAGCCCAAAGACGTGCTTCTTGCCGCGATCGTGAGCCCAGTCGCGGAAGACGAACCCTGAACCGCGTTCCGGAGGCTCGATGCTCCAACCCGTGAAGATGCGCGCAACTTCGATGATGTCCTGCTGGGTGTAACCGCCGTCCACGCCAAGAGTGTGGAGCTCGAGGAGCTCACGCGCATAGTTCTCGTTGATTCCAGTGGGCCGCCGCTGCTGCCGCTGCCGCCGATCTTCAGGCATCTCATGCATGCCAAACCGTCGCCGCAAGGAAAAGAAAGGACGGCGCTGCTGCGGGGGGACGGAACCCGGTGCCACGCTCTGCGCATTATCGAGATAAAACAGCATCGCAGGACTTTCGGCGGTCGCAATGAGCAGATCCTCGAAGCGGCCGAGTGCCCGCGGCCGGATTGTTTCCTCTATATAGGAAGGCAGCAAGAAGCGATCGGCGCCCCTGCCGACGAACACATTGAAATGATTCGTCCAGAAGTCGACCATCACCTCACGCAGCTGCCGCTCCGACAGCGCGGCTCGCACGATCGCGAGCTGCTGCAGCTCGCCGCCCAGCTCCCGAAACTCCTGCATCGGGCGGGCATCGCGCCTACGCGTCGAATCGCCGGTTGCGGCGGCCTCGCGCTGCTGACGCTGGCGCTCACGGGTCGCATCGCGATACCGGCCGGCAAGATCGGAGCGATTATAATCGAGGATCTTGAACTCCCGCTCGCGCTCCGCGATGTGATCGTCCGATATGTGATCGGGATCCAACTGGCGCTCGATCCACCGGATCACGCCGAAGCGCGCGAGGCTGTCCGCTTCGCCGGGACGAGCGCCGTACGCCAGTCGATTCAGCGCGTGAAACGCCGAATCGCGCGGCGTCAGCGTGGGGAGCTGCGCGGCGAGCGCGAGAACGAGGACGAGGACGAGGTGCATGTGGCTATACTGACGCCTTCACCAGTGCGAAGTTAATGGCTATGGCGCGCTCTGGTCGTTCCTCACGCAGGTACGGGGGACCTGCCGACGGACCACCCCCCACCTTGAGCGAACGGCTCGAGGCCCTGAAGCACGTACCGCCGCTCATGCGGTTGGTTTTTGAAACGCAGCGCGGCTACACCGTTGCCATTCTGGTGCTGCGGGCGATCCGGTCCCTCATTCCCGTCGCGGTTCTCTGGATCGGCAAGCTCATCATCGATGGCGTCGTTGCGGGCGTTGCCACCGTTCGCGCCGGCGGCACGCCCGATTGGTGGCATCTCGCCGGCCTCGTCGGGCTCGAGCTCGGCATCGCCGTAGTGGGCGAGGGGCTGGCGCGGCTCTCGTCCCTGCTCGAGAGCCTGCTCGGCGATCTGTTCGCCAACCGGCTGAGCGTCCGCCTCATGCAGCACGCCGCTACGCTCGATCTCGCCCAGTTCGAGGACCCCGAGATCTACGATCACCTCGAGCGCGCCCGCCGCCAGACCGTCGGCCGCATCGGCCTGTTCACGCTGTTGCTGGGGACCGCGCAGGATCTCATCACCCTGATCGCGCTCGCGAGCGTTCTGCTCGTGCAGCTGCCGTGGCTCTTGCTCCTCCTGACCGTGGCCGTGCTCCCGGCCTTCCTCGGCGAAGCACATTTCGCATCGCTCGGTTATTCGCTGCTGTTCCGCTGGACCCCCGAGCGCCGGCTGCTCGACTATCTGCGCTACATGGGCGCGTCCGACGAATCCGCCAAAGAGGTGAAGCTGTTCGGCCTGTCGAATTTCCTCGTGGGCCGGTATGCCACGCTGTCGGATAAGTTTTATCAGGAGAACAAGCAGCTCGCGGTGAAGCGCAACATCGTCTCTACGCTGCTGGTCACCCTGGGCACGCTCGGCTATTACGGAGCCTACGGCGTGATCATCTATCGCACGGTGATGGGCGCCTTCACGATCGGCACGCTGACGTTTCTCGCCGGCTCGTTCCGCCAGAGTAGAAGCCTGATCCAGAGCGTGCTCATCTCGCTGTCCTCGATTTACGAGCAGAGCCTCTATCTGAGCGATTTGTTCACGTTCTTCGATGTACGGCCCAGTGTCGTCTCGAAACCCGGAGCCCGGGCAGTCCCGCGACCGCTGCAGAGCGGCTTCCGGTTCGAGAATGTCGGGTTCCGCTATCCGGGCTCGGAGCGTTGGGCGGTGCGAGGACTCTCGTTTTCATTCGAGCCCCATGAGCGCATCGCGCTCGTAGGCGAGAACGGTGCGGGAAAGACGACACTGGTGAAGCTGCTCGCCCGACTCTACGACCCTGACGAAGGCCGGATCCTGCTGGACGGCGCCGATCTCCGGGACTACGACCTCGACAGTCTCCGCAAGAACATCGGCATCATCTTCCAGGATTTCGTGCGCTACGACTTCGTGCTGCGCGAGAATATCGGCGTCAGTCAGGTCGAGGCGCTGGACGATGACGCCCGGATTCGCGAAGCGGCGCGGCGCAGCCTGGCCGACTCGGTCGCCAAGCGCGTCCCGCAGGGATTCGATCAGATGCTCGGGCGACGCTTCGACAACGGCGTCGAGCTGTCGGGCGGTGAATGGCAGAAGGTGGCCCTGGCGCGCGCCTACATGCGCGAGGCGCAAGTCCTGATTCTGGACGAGCCAACCGCGGCGCTCGATGCCCGTGCCGAGTACGAGGTGTTCCTGAGGTTCGCCGAGCTGACCAAGGGCCGGATGGCGGTGTTGATCTCGCATCGCTTCTCGACGGTCCGGATGGCGGATCGGATCCTGGTGCTCAAGGACGGCGAGCTGGTGGATGACGGCACGCACGAAGAGCTGGTGGCGCGCGGCGGCCTCTATGCGGAGTTGTTCAGCCTGCAAGCCGCCGGCTACCGCTGACCAGCTTGGCTTCCGCGCCGGCCTCGGCGGTGAGGTCACGCGGCCCGACCTGGATGCCGGCCTTCTCGAGAAACTCGCGGGGCGGCGTGCCGCCGGCGAAGACCCAGACGTAGTCGTTCGCAATCTCTCTTGTCGTTCCTGCGACGTCGAGCCGGACCGCCTTGGGTAGAATCTCGACCGGTTGCGAATGGGCGGCGGCGACGCGACCAGCCAGATTTACGGCGGGCTGAGCACGCGTTTCTGACGAGCGCCGGCCCAGAAGCAGAGTTATTTTCCCGGGACCGTCGCCAGGAGGACGCATGTCGAGAATCGCCCGTGTACTGATTCTGTTGAGCGCCGTGATGCTCCTCGCGTCCGCGCTCGCTGCGCAGTCCAAGTCAAAGAGCAGCAGCACGCTGATCACGGAGGACGAGATCGAGCGCGCCCGGCCCAACGTCGGGAATGCGTTCGATGTCGTCCAACTGTTGCGGCCGAGGTGGCTGGGGCGGGCAAGGGAGGTCCTGACGCTGCCGGGCCCCGGCACCGAAGCACGGATGTCGGAGATCCATATCTACGTCGACGACCGGGACCGGGGCGACGTCGAGTTCCTCAAGACGATTCCCGCGGAGCTCGTTTATTCCCTCAAGTTCATGAGCACGACAGAGGTTGGGGCGCGGTTCGGACCCAGTAGTGGTCCCGGAATCGTGGTGACGCTCAGGCACTAGAGCGCCGGCCGCACATTTCGCCTGCCGCCCGTGCGTCAGGAGCGCGACCCCGCCCATCCGCGCCACATCGTCACCGTCGGATCTTCGGGACCGGATCGAAGGCTAGCGAAACAACAGCCGGTCGGCGATGCGCTCGGCGATCGCGGCCGGTTCGCCACTGGAGCGATTGGTCAGCACGATGACGGTCAAGTGCCGGTCCGGGAACCGCTGGATCGCGTTCCGAAAGCCGCTCGTCTCGCCGGTGTGGCGCCAGCGCTTCTCACCCCGATAGCGATCGACGAACCAGCCAAATCCGTATTGCGTGTCGGCGCCTCCGGGCAATTGCGGCGGTGTCGTGGCCAGCTCCAGCGTCGCGGCATCGACGAGCGCGGTGCTTCCTCCGGACAGCGCCTGATCCCACCGCGTCAGGTCGTCCACGTTCGTGTAGATCCCGCCGTCGCCCAGCGTGGCACTCGTAACGCTCTGGTCCGTCTGGACGAACGCCCCACCGCGCGGCGAATAGCCATAGGCACGGCGCGGGACCGTGTCCGATCCGTCCACATGGGCGACGGTCGCGCGCATCCCGAGCGGCTGGAAGATTCGCGTGCGCAGGAACTCGGGAAACGACATCCCTGACACACGGGCGACGATCAAACCGAGCAGGACGTAGCCGGAGTTGCTGTAGCGATATTGGCTCCCCGCCGGGAAGTACAACGAATCCTTGGAAGCGAGTAGCGTGAGAACGTCGCGATCGTCGAGCTGCGCTGTGCGCGAGTCGGGAATGAGGTCGTCGTAATCCCAAAGCCCCGACGTGTGGTTGAGCAGGTGTCGGACCGTCACCGGCAGCGCGGCGGCAGGAAGCTCGGGCAGGAAATCCCGCACGGGCTGGTCGTAACGAAGCTTGCGGTCCTGTGCGAGCAGCATCACGGCCATCGCAGTGAACTGCTTGGAGACCGAAGCGAGGCGGTAATCGGTCTCCGGCGTGGCGGCAAGGTGTTGCTCGAGGTCCGCTATCCCGTACGCGCGACGCACCACTACGCGGCCGTCCGCGATCACGACGACGCTCGCGCCGGGCACGGCGGAGCCGCTGTAGGCGGAAAAGAGGGAATCGACCAGCTGCAGGTCGTCAGTCGTCATGCGAGGTCCACCTGTGGTCGCACACGCGGTGCACAGGACAAGCGCTAGGATTTCGCGGCGGCGTACCACGTGGTCCAGGTCTCCTGCGCGGCGCCGATCGTGAGCTGTTGCTGATTGCGTACCAGCGGCATGCGCAGCAGCAGGGGTTCGAGAGAGAGTTTTTCCAGCCAACGCTCTTCACTCAGCAGGGCCGAGCGCAGTCCCAGCTCGCCGAAGCGGCGGGACTCGCGGTCGACCAGCGCGTTGACGCCAAACTTCTGCGCGAAGCGCCGCAGCTCGCCGACCGATGCCGCGCGCTCGTTCAGATCGACGAAATGGACCTTGATGCGGCGCTCGGCGAAAAAGCGCAGCGCCGCGCGCGTATCCGCGCTCTTGCGCACTCCGAAAATCTGAACCTCCATGAGGCGCTATTGAGGTACGGTGGTCACTTCGATGGCGCCGCGGGGGTGGCCCGGACCAAAACGCGCCGTCGCCTCGACGGGAGAGAAATACCGTACTGTTGCAATCGCGCTGAGCGCGAGCGTTCGGAGGCCGTCGATCCCCGCCCCGTAGCGCGCTCCATCGAGGTAGATAATCACGTTGATCTGGGCCGGCAGCACCGGGTTCGGCCGCGTGCGCAAAATCCACGCCGGGCGTAGCTGCTGAACGGCGTCGTACAACGTGCCCCCTTTGACCTCGACGAAATTCGCCGCCGTGAGAAAATCGGCATCGTGACTCGGGGCGAGCTCGGGCGACTCGCGTACGCCGTGGGAACAGGCGACCAGTATCACGGCGAGTGCCGTGGCGACACAAACCCGCATCGGCACCAAGCTAGCCTATATTCCTCGCTCCCGGCGAGGTGCCATGAGTCCCCGATCGAAAATCATTGCCGCTGCCATCCTGTTCTCGAGCGGCGGCGCGGCGATCAAGTTCTGCAGCTTCGGGGGGTGGCAACTCGCGGCGTTCCGCGCGGCGTTCGCGATGCTCACGATGCTCGTGCTGCTCCCCGAATCGCGGCGCGGCTGGAGCTGGCGCACGGTCATCGTCGGCTTCGCGTACGCGGCGACGACGCTGCTATACGTGCAAGCGAACAAACACACGACGGCGGCCAGCGCCATCTTCCTGCAGTCCACCAGCCCGTTGTTCATTCTCTTACTCGCGCCGGTGCTGCTGGGCGAGCACGCCACGAGGCGCGACATCGGGCAGATGGCGGTCATGGGCGTCGGCCTCGGGCTATTTCTGCTCGGTCACGACCAGCCGTCGGCGACGGCGCCGAATCCCGTGCTGGGAAACGTGCTCGCCGCGATCTGCGCCGTGACGTGGGCGTTTACGGTGATGGGCTATCGCTGGCTGGCGGCGCGCGGCGCGTCCGTCGCGGCGGCGGCGGTGTCGGGGAATCTGACGGCCGGGACGATCGCGCTCGTGATGGCGCAGCCACTCGTCGCCGGACGGCCGGTGGACTGGGCCGTCGTGGTGTTCCTCGGGGTGTTCCAGCTTGGTATTCCGTACCTGTTCCTGGCGCGCGCCGTCCCTCGCGTGCGCGCGCTCGAGGTGGGCCTCTTCCTTCTTATCGAGCCCGTGCTCAACCCGATTTGGGCCTGGCTCGTCCATGGCGAGACACCGGGCCCCGCCACACTTGCTGGCGGCGCGCTCATCCTCGGCGCGACGGCGGGGCGCATGATGCTCGATGTGCGCCAGGCGCCCCGAGAATCCGTAGCGGCCTGAACGACAGCGGGCCCGCCGAGTGGCGGGCCCGCATCTCCATCGTCGCGTCAGTGCGTTACTGCACTGCCCTGAACGCGTTGACTCGACCTCCCCCATAGAAGTCGTCGTTGCCGGGTTTCCCCAGGTCGTCTGCGGACTGACGCAGGCGCTGCTCGACGGCTGCCGGTCCGATGCGGCCGAACTTGCCAATGATCAATGCGGCCACGCCGGCGACCGCAGGCGAGGCCATGCTCGTGCCGGCAGCCCAACAGTACGTCCCGTTGCTCACGCCGCTGCCGCGGCACGGCGCCATGACCATATCAAACACCCAACAGAACTGCACGATCGAGCCGCTGGGATTGCGCGGCAACGCACACACCGCGTTGCCAGGGAGCGCGAAGTCGCCGCCGCCCGCTGCGAAATCGACGGCCGACTGGCCGAAGTTCGTGTACGACGCCGGCCGGTCGTAATTCGTCGCGCCGGTGGCAAAACCGAGCGGGCCAGTGGCCGAGACGGCGATCACATGTGGCGCCATGGCCGGAAGGAACATGAGGTCATTGGTGTGATCGAGATCGAAACCGCTGTTGCCCAGTGCGGCAACCACGGTCACGCCACGCTGGTAGGCGTAGGTCGTGACCTTGGCGATCGCGCGAGCGAGGTGAGCCGCACCACTTGCGCCGAGCGGCATCCCCGTGATGGGGTCGTACTGCTGGTGCTGGAATGCCGCGCCGAGGCTCATGTTGATGATGTCGGCGCCGGCGCCACCCTCCGCGATCGGCGTTGCGGCGTAAATGATGCCGTTCAGGATCCAGGAGAACGCCCCGCTGCCGCAGTGCAGCACCTTCACGCCGATGATCGTTGCGGCTGGTGCGATCCCGACCGTGCCGAGGTTGTTGCCGGGCGCGGCGACGATGCCGGCGACGTGTGTGGCGTGCCAGAACGTATCCGCGCTGTCACACACGATCTGAGGAAGCTTCGATCGGCGGAGCGCGGAGTCGGTGTTGAATGGCCGGAACGTCCCAGGATGCGACGGATCGGGAACGAATGAGCGTGAACGCGCGACGTCCAGCTCGGGTACGATGTCGATGTGTGTGCTGCGGATGCCGCCATCGAGGATCGCGACGCGAACACCTGCGCCTGTCGCGCCGGCGTCCCACGCCGCCGGGGCAGAGATCGCATCGGGCACCCACTGCGCGCGCCGGAACGTTTCGGCGGCACCGAAGCTCGCCGTCGGCTCGACGGAGACGTCGGGACCCGCTTCACCCGCTTCACCCGCTTCGACGACTCGTTCGGGCTGGACCCATTGAACCATCGGATCCAGCTCGACACTGAACACGCCCTTGATCTTGCCGGCGCGATCGGCGAAGGAGGGATCGTCAGAGCTGGCGACGGCGACGCCCACTTGTCCGATGCTGCTCGTCAGCGTGCCACCGGCCTTGGCGACCTGCGCCGAGAGATCGGCGGGCAAATCGTTGCCGGTGAAGTCGATGATGTAGGATCGGGCATTATTGAGGGCGCTGAGCTGCAGGGAACTACTGGAGTTTGTTGAGGCCGTGATGGTATTGCTCGTGGGGCTGACGGGTGCGTTCTCGACGCATGCCGCGACGGCGATAGCGCCCGCGATCGTCGCGGTTCTAAGGACAAATCTCCGCATGGTTTTCTCCTGGACCTGTGTGGAACGGGCGGTGGCAGGGACTCCCAAAGTCTGCCTCCGTTTTCGCCACCCTGCAACCTTCCGAGAGGTTTCCGTACGAATTCATCGAGGGCAAACTTGACGTGGGGAGGAAACATGAGCACCAGGGTAGTGTGGCCTCGCGCCGCGCTATATTCCTCCCCGCCCATGCCCGCCTCCCGCTCCCGCTCCCGCTTCGCCGTCATCTTCTTTACCGTCCTGATCGATCTGATCGGGTTCGGGATCGTCATGCCGATCCTGCCGTTCTACGCGCAGCGCTTCGGGGCCAGCGGCCTCGCGTATGGCGCCGTGCTCGGCGCCTACTCGTTCATGCAGTTCGTCGC
This sequence comes from Gemmatimonadales bacterium, assembly GCA_036394755.1. Lineage (GTDB taxonomy): Bacteria > Gemmatimonadota > Gemmatimonadetes > Gemmatimonadales > GWC2-71-9 > 20CM-2-65-7. The sequence goes on from DASWEL010000356.1 coordinate 25,928, forward strand.
GACGGCCCTACTCGGCAAGCTCTCCGACCGCATCGGTCGCCGGCCCGTGTTACTGGCGACCATGCTCTTCAACGCGGCCGGCTATGCCCTGTTTGCGTTCGCCGGCTCGTACTGGGTGCTGTTCCTGTCGCGTGTCGTCTCCGGATTTGCCGGCGGCAACATTTCGGTGGCGCAGGCGTACATGGCCGACATCACCACGCCGGCGGAGCGGTCGCGCGGGATGGGCATCGTCGGCGCGGCGTTCGGGATCGGCTTCAGCGCCGGCCCCGCACTGGGAGGACTGGCCGACCACTACCTGGGGCACAGATGGCCCGGCCTCGTTGGGGTCGCATTGTCGCTCGCGAACTTCGTGTCGGCGTACTTCATTCTGCCCGAGTCCTTGAAACGCGAGCTCCGGGTCAAGCGGCCGATCTTCGATCTGCAGCACATCGTCGACGCCATCGCCCGGCCGAAACTCCGCCCGCTCATGGCGGTGTGGGCGCTCGTGCCGCTCGGCTTTGCCGGATACACTGCGGCACTGCCGTATCGCACGATCGACGCGCTGGGCTGGAAGCAGCTGCAGCTCACATTTCTCTTCATCATCATCGGGGTGACCGCCGCGGCGGTGCAGGGCTACTTCTTCGGTAAACTGGTCCGACGAACGGGCGAGCGGACGCTGGTCATCATCGGGACGTTCGGAATGGCGGTTTCCATCGCCATCGTACCGTTCCTGCCTGGTTCGGCGCTGTTGTACGTATGGACGTTCGTGCTCGCCGTTTCGAATAGCCTCTTTTCTCCGGCGGCGACCGGGCTGGTGTCGGTCTACGCCGACCCCAACGAGCAAGGGACGGTCCTCGGCGCCGCGCAAGCCATCAGTGCGTTGGGTCGCACTGTGGGTCCCCCGTTGATTGGGAAAGTGTACGACGTCAGCCACGTCACGTCCTTTCTATTCGCGGGTTTCTTCATGGCGCTCGCCGGCCTCGCAGCGTTTCGACTCGCACCTACGACACCTCATGCCGCGCCGGGTCAGCCACCCCTCGCGCCCCCGACACCCGTCGTCCCGTTGCCTGAACCCCCTCCCTCCGAGTCTTAACGAGGTCTACGCTTCAGAATCAGGAGATGGAGAGCGCACAACCGTAGGACCTGCAACCACTAGGCCGCAGACGTCGAATGGCCTAGCCCGGCCCTGCACCCTCGGTTCATATTTTTGGTCCCCCTCGCAGGAGAGCTGCGCCCCATGCGTGTGTATAAGACGCCGGAGATCCGGAATGTGGCCGTCGTTGGCCACGGCGCGAGCGGCAAGACCTCCCTGGTCGATGCGCTGGCGTTCGTGGCCGGAACGAGCAAACGGCACGGATCTGTAAAGGATGGCACCGCCCTCACCGATTACACCGCCGACGAAATCGAACGCAAGTATTCCATCAACCTCGCGCTGGCCGTCGCCGAGTGGATGGACACGAAGGTCAACCTGATCGACACCCCCGGGTACCTGGACTTCACCGGCGACGCCCTCGCGGGTGTGTACGCCGCTGATTCCGCCGTTGTCGTGCTGTCGGCGAGCGCCGGCGTGGAAGTCGGTACCGAGAAGGTCTGGGACTATTGCGAGCGCCGCGCGCTGCCGCGCCTGTTCTTCGTGTCGCTGATGGATAAGGAGCACGCGAACTTCGAGCGCGTCTTCAATCAGATCAAAGAACAGCTGACACCCAAGGTGATCCCGGTGGAGATCCCGGTCGGCGAAGGACTGGAGTTCCACGGGATCATCAATCTCTTCTCGAAGAAGGCGCACCTCTACAAGAAGGGG
>DASWEL010000357.1:0-42818 GCA_036394755.1 Gemmatimonadales bacterium
AGCGTCCCTTCCTTATTGAAGCGGACCTTGCAGATGCCGCGCCGGCCGGGCTTCACGAGACAGCGGTGGCCGCAGGCAAAACAGCGGACGGCCCCGTCGTCCAATTTTTCGATCAGCTCGGCTTCCCGGACACGCGTATCGAGCGTCTGCGCCAGCGATGGAGGAGGTGCGACGTGCGGCAGGAACGAGGTGATGCTGCGAGGGCTCAGCGCAGACTCCCCGGTGTCAGTTGATACAGCAGCATGACGGTCCGCACGTCCCGGTCCGACAGGTCCCGCACCTTCGCGGTCGGGAACATGATGTCAGTCGAATCCTTCGAGTGATCGAGGCCGAGCAAATGTCCAACCTCGTGGGTCGCGACGATGCGGATGTCATCCGGGTCCATCGGCCGCCCTTTGGGGTCGAAGGTGGCGAGTGTGATCGTCGCGCCCTGAATGTGCCCGTTCTCGTCCCAGGTGACGTCGGTTTGCCCGGTGCGCTCGATCTCGAACTGAATGCGCCACTTCACCGTGACTTCCGCGTTCGTCGAGTCGCCGTCGAAGTCAAACCGGACTGGGACACCGGCGCTGGTCCACTGGCCGAAAGCCGACTTGATCGCACCGATGAAGGCCGGCTGGAAGTTCGCGGCATGGGTCGGGGCGAACCACACGTGAATCGGCGCGGTCGTGCGATTCTCCCAGCGGCGCAGGGTGGAGTCCCCGCTCGTCTCGAGCATCTCGGCCAGGTAGGTGCTCGAACCGCTCGACCGGATGCGGCGCCGTGTCTCGGAGCGCGCCAGCAGCTCGATGTACGACGGCTCGCGGCCGTTCGGACCGGCCGGGATCGCGGTCCCCTGCGAGCTCGTCGTGGGCGGTGGTGTTTGGGGCGCGACCTGGGACGGAGGCGCGGGCGGTGGCTCGGCGATTCTGAGCGGCGCGTTGGCATCGCGATCCGGCGCAGCGGCGCGGCGGGGCGTGGGTTTAAACGCGTCCCAGACGATGAACAGGACGATGAGTACGACCGCGGCGGCGATCATCCCCGTAAGCCGGCGTTCCACCATGCGCGCAATATGCGAAGATCGCAGGTCGCGACGCTAGCTTTGCACTTCGCACGTCTCTATGATTGTGGCCCGCATGTGCTTGGATCGTAGGTGATCGCGTTACCCGCGCGGCAGCTCGTCCGCTGGCGTGTCTGGGTCATCGGCACGTGGGCGGTGCTCGCGCTGCTGTTCGTCCCGAAGGCCGCCCACGTGCAGCGCGTCCTGGCGGTCCGCGGGATGAACGTCGAGCAAACGGAATCTGCTCGCGCCTCGCAGCTCATCCGCGAATCCTTTCCGAACCCCATCGCGGAATACGTGGCGATCGTCGTGCACGGCCCCGTCCGCTACACGAACCCGCGATTCGCGGCCGTCATCGATTCGGTCTCGGCCGCACTCAGCCACCAGCCGTACATCAGTCAGGTCGTTTCGGTCCGCAGCATCGGCGAATCGACCTTCGTCAGCCCCGACCGGCAGACCACGTTTCTGATCGCCGCCCTGACGCCGGCCAGCACGAGCGACGTGGGCCGCACGGTGGTTCCCGAGCTGCGGGAAACAGTGCGCAGTACGTTGGCACGACTGCCGCGGGCGGACGGGTTCGACGTGAAGGTCACGGGAAACCCGGCGCTCGATTACGATGTGCGCACGATCAGCACCGCGGACACGCGGGACGCCGAGCGGCGGGCGGTGCCGCTGACACTGGCCGTGCTCGTGCTCGCCTTCGGCGCGCTCGTCGCGGCGACGCTGCCCATCATCGTCGGCGTGCTGGCGATTACGATCGCGCTCGGGATCGTCGCCGTCGCGGCCCAGTTTCAGACGATGTCCGTCTTCGTGCTCAACATCACGACGATGGTGGGCCTGGGCGTCGGGATCGATTACTCGCTGCTCATCGTCACGCGCTTTCGCGAGGAGCTGAACCGCGGCCTGTCACCCACCGACGCCGCGGTGCGCACCATTCAAACCGCGGGCTCGGCTGTTGTGACGTCGGGACTGACCGTCGTAGTCGGATTCGCGGCGCTGATCCTGACACCGCTCACCGAGACCCGTTCGGTCGGGGTCGGCGGGCTGATCGTCGTCGCGGTGGCGGTGTTACTCGCGACGACGTTCTTACCGGCGGCGCTCGCGATTCTCGGCCGCGATATCGACCGGCCGAAGTGGCTCGCACGGATGCTGGCCTGGATTCACACGCCGCAAGGCTGGGAGCGCTGGGCGCGCTCGCTCGGCCACCATCCCTGGCGCGCGATTCTCGGCGGCGGGCTCGTGGCGGCCCTGCTGACCTTTCCACTCACGCAAATCAAGATCGGCCTGCCGGCGCGTAACTGGTTCCCACCGGACGCCGAGTCGGGACAGGGGCTCGCGGCGCTGCGTGAGATGGGGGCCAGCGGCGTGATCCAGCCGCTGCGCGTCGTAGTGCAGCTGCCTCCCGGCGAGTCCGCGTTGTCGGGTCGCCGGCTCCCGGGACTCAAGGCGTTGAGCGACTCGATCGCCAAGGACCCGCGCGTGCGGGAGGTGCGCGGCGTCGCGACGCTGCGGCCCGGCATGTCTACGCTACAGCTCGCGATGTTCTACGACGACCCGGACGCGGTACGCGAGCGCTATCCCGAGTTCTTCAACGCGTATTTAAGCGCCGACCGGCGCACGACGCTGATCGATGTGATCGCCGCGGACTCGGTGTCGCTGACGGGGATGATGGATCTGGCGCGTCACGTGCGGCAGACGATCACGCGCAGCACACGCCTACGTGGCGTCGAGGTGGTCGTCGGGGGATTCGCCGCGTCCAGCCTCGACCTGCAGGAGAACCTGCTGGCCCGCTTCCCCGGTATCGTCGCGATGATCCTCGGCGTCACCGCGATCATGTTGTTGATCGCGTTCCGCTCAGTGCTCGTGCCGCTCAAGGCGGTTGTCCTCAATTGCGTCTCCGTCAGCGCCGCGTTCGGCATCACCGTGCTCGTCTTCCAGCACGGTTATGGCGCCAGCCTCTTTGGTCTCGACGGACCGACCGAAGCGATCTTCGTCGTCGTGCCCGTCCTCGTCTTCGCCACGGTCTTCGGGCTGTCGATGGACTACGAGGTATTCTTGCTGACACGGGTGAAGGAAGTGTTCGACAAGACGGGGCGGAACGATTACGCGACGATGGAAGGTCTCTCGACGACCGCATCCACGATCACATTTGCCGCACTGATCATGATCATCGTGTTCGGCAGCTTCGCCTTCACGCGCGTGCTCGCAGTGCAATTCATCGGATTCGGGCTGGCGCTCGCCGTGCTGCTCGATGCCACGCTGATCCGCATGGTGCTCGTCCCCGCGATCATGCACATCGCGGGACGGTGGAACTGGTGGCCGGGCGTTCGAGCTCCCCGGCGCGATGTCGAAGAGGTTACTTAGGATCCAGCAGGCGCAGCTTATCCCCCCACACATCCCAATGCCAGGCTTCCACGCGCACCCCGGTGTCCGGATCCTTGAGCGGTTTGTATTGCAGCCAGCGGGGGTGAAACCCGAGCGTGCGACCCAGCGCGAGCAACCGTTCCTTATCTGAGCTCACCAGGTGGACCATCGGCTCATCGTGGATCTTGTGGCGGTGAAGCCAAACGCCGCCGTTGAGGGCGAAGCGCATCCCCTCACGGCGGCGTTGGAATTCCCGATACGGTGGCTCTAGGTGCAGGTAATCCGGCCCTCGACAGTGGCTGGCGGTATCGGCGTCGCGGTCCCCTGGTAGAGCGTGCACATCCTCGAGGTCTGCGAGTGAACGGTCTGGGCAGACCACCCCATAGGCGTCGCCTCGACCACGGTCAGCGTCACCCCCGTCGAGGGACTGAAATTGTTGAGCGAGGCCAAGCTGCTCGTGTAGTACGTGCTATCATAGAAGAAGGCCTCCTCCGCCGTCGCCAGATTCTTGAGGTCGGACTTCATCTGGGCGACGTAGGCCTTCTGTTTCGTGTTAGCGAACTTCGGGATCGCAAATGCGGCCAGGATCCCGATGATCACCACCACGATCAGCAGCTCGATCAGGGTGAAACCACGTGCTTTCACTGCTTTACCCTCCGGGCGCGAAAGGGCGTCGATCCAAAAAGCCCGAATCGACGCCCCTATTGTGGGCACCGCCCCCCATTCCTGCAAGAGGCGTGCTTAACCCTTCGCGTCGATCCAATTCTTTCCAGCACCTATAGTTACGACGAGCGGCACGCGTAGATTGGCCACCCCCTCCATCTCGCGTTTTACAAGGGCAGCGGCATCCGACCGTTCGTGCTCAGGGGTCTCAAACACCAGCTCATCATGCACTTGAAGGAGCATCTTGGTCCGCAGATTTGCCTGCTTCAGGGCCTCGTGGATCCGGATCATCGCAATCTTGATGAGGTCCGCCGCAGAACCCTGGAGTGGCGAGTTGGTCGCGGTACGCTCCCCAAAAGAGCGGATGCTGAAGTTTCTGTCCCGGAGCTCGGGGATGTAGCGCCGCCGCCCGAACAACGTCTCCACGAACCCCCGCTGGCGTGCCTCATCGACGGTCTTGTCGAGCCAGGCACGCACGCCGGCGAAGCGCTCGAAGTAATGTCTGATGAACGCCTTCGCCTCATCGAGTGTGATGCCGAGCTGGCGCGACAAGGCCAGCGCCCCCTGCCCATAAATCGTCGCGAAGTTGATGGTCTTGGCGCGGGCGCGCATCTCGGCGGTCACGTTTGCCTCCGGGACGCCGAAGATCACCGCCGCCGTTTGCCGGTGGATGTCGCCGCCGCGCTGAAACGCCGCCACGAACTCCGGATCGTCCGAAAAATGCGCGAGCAGCCGCAGCTCGACCTGGGAGTAATCGGCGATCAGGAGCAGATGGTCGGGAGGCGCCACGAAGGCGCGCCGGATTTCGCCGCCCCGGCGCGTGCGCACGGGAATGTTCTGGAGATTGGGATCGGAGGATGAGAGACGCCCGGTGGCCGCGCCGGTCTGATTGAAGCTCGTGTGCACGCGGCCGTCCGCCTGGATGTACCCGGGGAGCGCGTCGATGTAGGTGGACTTCAACTTCGTGAGCTCGCGGTATTCGATCAACAGCCGCGGAACCTCGTGGCCCATCGCCGCCAGCTGCTCGAGCACCTCGACGTCCGTCGACGCACCCGTTTTGGTTCGCTTCTGCACGGGCAACTTCAAGCGCTCGAACAGGACGGTCCGGAGCTGCGGCGTCGAGTTGATGTTGAACTCGCCGCCGGCGGCTCGATAGATGTCGAGCTCGAGCTGAATCAATTCCTTGTTGAAGCCGCGCGACATCTCGCCCAGTAACACGCGATCGACGAGGATCCCGGTTGCTTCCATATCGACCAGCACGGGAACTAGCGGAATCTCGATTTCATCGAGCAGCCGCACCAAATGGTGGGCTTCGATATCGGAACGGAACGCCTCCTCGAGCCGCAGGACCATCTCCGCCTGAGCGGCGGAAACGCGCGCCGCTTCCGCGGGCGGGACCTGGGCAAACGTGCGTTCCGTTCCCCCACCCTTCGCTTTTCCCAACAGCTGCGCCGTCGTGGGCAGCTCGACGGAGAGATGCTCGCGCGCCAGATCGTTGATGGCATGCGAGCGACTCCCAGGATCGAGCACGAAGCTCGCCAACATCGAGTCGTAGGCGACGCCGTCGAACTGAACACCGGCGCGCGCAAACGCGACCCACGCGGCCTTGATGTCGTGCCCCGCCTTGCGCACGGCCGGATCGGCGAGCAGGACACGGAGCGGCGCGAGGGGCTCGCTCGACAGCGCCGGCAGGTTACGCGGCGGCGCGGCGTCGAACTCTCCTTCGCGCGGCTCGTGACTGAAGGGGAGATACCAGGAGCGCCCGGGCGCCACCGCGAACGAGAGGCCTGCGAGACCCGGCTCCGTCTGCAGCGCAACGAGTCGTGCGCCGCGGAGCTCCTGGACCAGCCCCGGAAGGTCGGCGGGATCGTCGACGATGCGCGGCTCGGCGAACTGCACCGCCCGTGGGCCCGCGGGAGGCGCGGGTGGAGCGCCGGGTTCAACCGGTTGGACCGCCCCCACCGCGGCCAGATCGCCGAGCTTCGGGATCAGCGTACGGAATTCGAGCTCCGTGAACAGCGTCGCCAGGGTGTCGGTGTCGGGCGTGCGGACGCGCAGCTGGTCGAGATCCAGCTCCACGGGCACATCGCGCCGCAGCGTCACGAGCTGTCGGGACAGGCGTGCGTTGTCCGCCTGCTGCAGCAGCGCCTCGCGCGGCCGCTTGCCCGGGATGTCGGCCGCGCGTGCGAGAATCGCGTCGAGATCTCCGTACGTTTCGAGGAGCTGGACCGCGGTCTTGTCGCCGATGCCTTTTACGCCGGGGATGTTATCGGAGCTGTCGCCGACGAGGGCGAGGTAGTCCACGACGCGTTGAGGCGGTACGCCGAGCCGCTCGCTCGCGTTGGACTGATCCACCCATTGCTCCTCCACGGCCGCTTGCCCACCGCGCCCCGGGTTGAGCAGCGCGATTCCCTCGCCGATCAACTGGTAGAAATCCTTGTCGCCGGAGACGATGACTGCCTGTAACCCTTCGCGCGCGGCGCGCTCGGCCAGGGTCGCGACGACGTCATCGGCCTCGTAGCCGTTGATGGCGATGACGGGGATGTGAAACGCGTCGAGGATCTGACAGACGCGCTCGAGCGAACGGTCGAAGTCCTGCTGCAGCTCCTCGCCCAATTTCTCGCGCGTCGCCTTGTACTCCGGATACTGCTCCTGGCGGAAGGAGACGCCGCGGTCGTGCACCCACCCGATGTATTCGGGGTGGTAGTTCTCGTAGAGGCGTAGCAAGAAGTTGGTGATGCCCCACACCGCCGACGTGTTCTCCCCGCTCTTGGTGGTGAGCGGCCGCGCGATCATGGCGAAGAATGCGCGGTAAATGAGCGCGTAGCCGTCGACGAGGAAGACGTTCGTCTTTCCGGCGGACGTAGCGGGGATCGGCGGTGCGGCGCGCGGCGGCATGGGCGGAAAAGTAAACCCCGGGGCCATGCCCCGGGGTCACGACAGCCGTCGGGTGAAGGGCGCGCGTTAGACGCGCACGACGTTCATGGCGTGGAGCCCCTTGTCCCCCTGCTTCACTTCGAACTCCACCACCTGACCCTCGGCGAGCGTCTTGAAGCCGTCCATCTGAATCGCCGAGAAATGCACGAACACGTCTTCGCCGCCTTCCTGCTCAATGAAGCCGTATCCTTTGGCGTCATTGAACCACTTCACCTTTCCCTTGATCACGATCCGCCTCCTGCAGAGTCTGTTACTGGGCGCCCAGCGTGGGATGCCTGCCCGGCCGTGGTGTCGGGCCGCGTAGAAATGGTGGGCGGTCCGGAAGACTGTCAAGCGGGATTTCTACGGTTCGTACAATGCGCGATACAACTCGCGATTGCGCAACAGGCTGCGCACGTAGCCCCGGGTTTCCGGGTAGGGAATCAGCTCGATGAACCGATCGGGATCCGCCGCGCCCGCGCGTTCGAGCCAGCGGCGCACGGGCGACGGACCCGCATTGTAGGCCGCGATCGCGGCGTCCACGCGCCCGAACCGCTTGAGCAGCTCCGCGAGGTGCGCCGCGCCGAGGTGGAGGTTGAGGTCGGGGACGGTGATCCACTCCGGATAGAAAGCGACGTCCAATCCGCGGGCCATCAGCGTGGCCGTACTCGGCAGCAGTTGCGCTAGCCCGCGCGCGCCGGCGGGCGAGAGCGCCTCGACGTCGAAGACACTCTCCTGACGAACGAGTGCGGCGAGCAGCAGCGCGTCGACGCCGAATTCCTGCGCCTCCGCTTCGACCGCCGCGCGGTTGGGCCAGGGGAAAATCGCGCGCAATACGCGAGTGTCGCCCGGCGCCTGAAGTGCAGCCTGCCAACCGAGCCGGACGCCGGCGGAGCCATAGCCCCGTAGGCCGAGTCCCTCGCTCCAGGCGAGCAGTGTTTGGAGATCGGTCGGCGGGTGCGCCAGCACGACGCGGACTTCAGCCTGGGCTTCGCTGTCGAGCCCGGCGAGGAGCAGCGTGTCGATGCGCGCGAGACCGGCCGCGACTTCCGCCGGAGGTGGCGGCGGCGTCGGCGACACGGCCGGCGCCGCAAAGGCGAGCGGTGGAAGGCCAGTCTCGCGCCGGGCGCGCATGCCGTAGTAACCGAGCGAGTCCTCGCGCGCCAGCGCGAGCCAGATGCTGCGCGCCTGCGCCGAGTCACCGCGTGCCTCCGCCATCTTGCCGACCCAGAATCGCGCGGCGGTGCGTTGCGGGCCCGCCGCGTCGATCTCCGCCTGGTACAGGGACGCGGCGCTCTCAGGATCTCCGGTGCCTTCGGCATGGGCGGCAAGCCGGAAGCGCGCGAGTGAGGCGCGCGCGTCAGCGGGATACCGCTTGATCAGCTCCCCGTACCAGCGGCCGGCTTGCACCCAATCGTCCCGGCCGTCGTTCATGTCGCCGAGGATGTAGAGGGCTCCCGGAGCCGCGCTGTCGGTCGGGTAGCGCGCCGCGAATCCGGACAGGGCCGCAAGCGCGGTCGAGTCGCCGAGCCGCACCAGCACGCGCGCGCGGCGATAGATCGCCAGCGACCGGGCGGCGGAGTCGCGCGCCGCCGCGCCGTACGCACGCACCGCGTCCCGCAGCTGCCCGGAGGAAACGAGCAGCTCGCCATACAGAAGCAGGGTTCCCGCAGTCGAATCCCCGGCGCGCAGCGCGCGCTCGACATGGATCCGCGCATCGCGCACGGATGAGCGACGATTCAGCGCGCGCGCCATCGCGACGTGCTCGTCCGGCGCGCGCGGGGGCAACGGGCCGAGTGCCAGAGCGACTCCGGCGGCGCCATCATCGCTGAGGGGATCGCGCGCCAACAGGCTATAGAGCAGCGTGCGGGCGCGCGCCGAATCGCCCGTCGCGAGAGCCAGACGGGCCGCATCGAGCCCCTTCCCTGCCTTCGCAAACGCCTCGAGCGCGCGTGTCGTATCGGCGGCGAGGAGCAGCGAGCGGGCCCGCGCGACCGGCACGTCGCGCGCGGCGGGCGCCGGGAGGTCGGCAACGAGCTGGCCGGCGGCGGCCGTATCGCGCGTGACGCGCGCCTGGCGTACCCGCAACCACGAGTCGATGCTCGCCAACCGTCCGCCCGCGCGGGCCGCCGCGAACGCGGCCGCCGCGCTATCGGGCTGATCCGCGGCATCGAAAGCGACGCCGGCGCGCACGGCCAGCAGGGGCACGCGGGCGGCGGGCGCACGGGCGCGTGCCATTTGAAAATGCGTCGCCGCTTCGGCGAACCGCCCCACGCCGAACTCCGCCTGCGCCAAGACGGCCAGCGCCTCACCGTCGAGGTAATCGAGGAGCCACGGTTGGCCCGCGAGCAACGTGCGCGCGTGCTCGTACCGCCTGGCATGGACCTCTGCCTTGGCGCCTTCGACAATCAGAAACGCGTTGGGATTCGGGTCGCGCCGTGCGGCGGCGAGCAGCGTCTCGGCAGCGTGCCACGGGCGCCCGGACAGCCTGAGCGAATCCGCCCGGTAGGTGGCGGTGTGATCGGGTGGGACGGGGGTCTGGGCGCGGCTGGATGACGCCAGCAACAAATCCCCAGCGAGCGCCGCGATCCAAAGGGCGCTGGAGTGTCTCACGATCGGGCTTGCCTCACGCGCATCAGCGCGCGCTGAAACTCCGCGCGCGACTGCGGGGTCAGGCGATAGCGGCTGAACCCGGTCTGATCCTGGAAGTAGAGGACGATCCGTTCCGACGCGTAAGTCCAGCGCACCACCCGCATGCCGTTGCGATCGATGCCGTTCGACAGATCGAGCATCTCGTCGGGCTCGCCGAGCGAGATGAACACCTCGCCACGCTCCGTCAACCATCCCGGCCCGCCCTCATCCAGGAATCGGATGTTGGCCTGCTGGACCCGCCGGAAGTAGTCGTCGATGGCTTCATTCTCAGGAGTCATCGGAACGGGATCGGTGGCCTTCCAGAACTCGCGCCACACCTCCGGGCGGCGATCCGCCGACCCGCGGCGGAGCGAGTCCACCCAATCCTGGCGGGGAAAGTAGCGGAGCAAGCTCACCATCTCCTCGAAATTCGTGATGACCCATTGATTCGAGAAGCTCACAAGAAACGCGGCGCGGGTCGTATCTCCGCCCGCGATCGGCAGGGTCTGCAGCTCGGCCTGGCCCACAGGCAGGTTCGCGGGCACGACGACAATCGTCGCTGTCGACACATCGGGACCACCGGTCAGCGGCACGGAGTCGCGCCATAGCTCGTGATCGCCGCCGTCGACGACGCGCGCCACGATCGGGCCCCCGCCGGGTGGCGCCCCGTAGCGTTCGATATAAAAGCGCATCGAATCGGGGCCGTACGGCAGCGTCGCGCGCGGGTTGACCACCAATTTGGGAAGGGCGTTGCGCTCGGGCCGGCCCTCCGCCGTGTAGACCGCGATCGGTTTCGTCATCGCCCGCCCGCCGAAGCGTGGCGCGGTGTCGGCCCGCTCGGCGCGCGCGAAAGCGGGGCCATTGCGATCGCGCACCATGGCCATGACGTAGTAGACACCGGGTGGAACCATGACAAACTGCTGGTAGATGACGCTCTCGTCCGTGCGCAGTGTCTCCTGAAAGGTGCGCACTCGCACCTGCTCATCGCTCCCGATCTGGCGCACCGCCGAGAGACTGGTGCTGTCGGTGCGGAACGACGCCTCCACGTGATATTCGGCGACGAACTCCGACCCGCGGCGTTCAAACGTGAGCGTCTGATTCGTGAGCGAGACCGAAAACAGGGCGAGCGTGGAGTCTGGTGTCGGTCCGGCGAGATAACGCACGGACGCGACGAACGGCAAGGCCCCGCTGCCGACGAGCGCGCCCATCGACCGGTAGACCGATGACGCGTCGAACAGCCGCGGCGACGCGTTGCCACGGCGCGGCCCGGCGTCCGGCGCGCGCTGCAACGATCCGCAGCCCGCGGCGAAAACGGCCGTCAGCACCAGTGTCGCGCCTCGCATCACTTGCCGAGCCTCAAATCGGGACGTTAGTTTCGCGCACAAAGCTCATGGCTCTCGAAAACCTGGCCGGCAGGTCGATCGCCGGCTACCGTCTCCTCGAGCGCGTCGGCGAAGGAGGGACGGCGGAGGTGTACCGCGCCGAACATCCCGAACGCGGCGCGTGTGCGTTCAAGGTATTGCGCGAGCGCCTCAGGGGCGACCCCACTGTGGTCAAACGATTCCTGCGGGAAGCGGGATATGGATCCCGCGTGGTGCATCCAGGTGTGGTCCGCACCTACGACTTCGGTGAAGCGGACGGCCTCTACTACCTCGCTCTCGAATGGGCTACCGGAGAGTCACTCGCCGATTTCTTACACCGCGAGAGTCCGCTCGCTCCTGCGGACGCCGTCGCGCTGGTGCGCCAGCTGGCCGACGCGCTCTCAGCCGCGCACGCGGCCGGTATCATTCATCGCGACTTGAAACCCGAGAACATCATGTACGACCCGCGCGCGCGCAGCGTGAAGCTGCTCGATTTCGGAATCGCGCGGGACGCCGAGCAGCCGCCGGAAGAGCGGCTGACCAAGACCGGCTTTTTCGTCGGGACATTGCAGTACGTCGCGCCGGAAGCGTTGTCCGGCGAGCTGGTGGACGGCCGCGCCGACATCTACAGCCTCGCGAAGATCACGTACTACATGCTGACGGGGCGTCATCCGCACGATGGGCGCAGCCCGCGCGAGCTGTTCCAGCAACTCTTGAGCGGGAGAGCGACGCCGCTCTCGGAAGCGAGCGACCGCAAATTCTCGCCCGAGCTCGAGGCTGCTGTCATGAAAGGCCTCGCGCGGCACCCGGGCGACCGCCAGCCAACCATGAGCGCGTTTGCGGACGACCTGGAAGCGGCGCTCGCGAAGACCAAGGATGGGGCCAAGTCCGGCGGACTGCTGGGAGCTCTCAAGAACATTGTCGGCAAGCGGCGCAGTGAATAGTAGTAGCGACTACTACTACCTTAGGAATACGCTCAAGGATCTCCTCCTGGCGCGCTCCGTGAAGCGCGGCGATTTCGTGCTCTCCTCCGGCCGCCGGTCGTCGTTCTACGTCGACGCCCGCCTCACCACGATGTCCGGTGATGGTCTCGCCGTGATCGGCGGGCTCGGGCTCGATCGCCTGGCCGTCCGGGGCTGGAGTCCCCGCGCCGTCGGCGGTCTCACGCTCGGCGCCGATCCCATCGCCTATGCGCTCGCGCTGACCGCGCGCCGCCGGGGACAGCAGCTGGACGCGTTTACCGTGCGTAAGCAACCGAAGGACCACGGGACCGGTCAGCGCATCGAAGGGTGCTTCTCGTCGGGCTTCCCCGTCGTCATTGTCGAGGACGTCCTCACCACGGGCCGATCGGCGCGCGAGGCGATCGGCGCGGTGGAGGGCGAGGGAGGGCACGTGCTCGGTGTGCTGGCGGTGATGGATCGCGAGGAAGGCGGCCGCGAGGCGATCGAGCGCGAAGGATATCTCGTCGAGGCATTTCTCACCGCGACGGACCTGGGTTTGGGGCTCCCCAAGTGACCGAGCCCCGCCGCCTCTCGTTCGCCGCTCGCGCGCGCGGGTGGCACGACGACGCCACCGCGCTGGAGCAGCGGTTCAAGGATCTCGAAACATTCGAGCGCAGTCACCGGCGCCGCTGGTGGATCGCGGCCGCGCTGTTCGTTCTCGGCGTGCTCGGCAGGTTGGGCGGCATCAGCAGCACGAGTTTCGGCACGATCGTGTTGGTGTCGGGCGGCGCCGCCGTCATCAACGCGATCGTCGGGCTCATCAACGAGCGCGGCTGGTACCGCTGGTGGTTCATCTATTTGCTGCCGCTGCTCGACGTCCTGCTCGTCAACGTCCTCGTCGTGTGGTTCGGACACGGCGGAGTGGTCGCCGCGCTGTTCATCGCCGTGCTGCCGTACGCGTTCGATCAAGGGCAGGCCGTCGGCGACTTCCTCGTGCTCGTCGCGTCGATCGCGTACCTGCTCGCGAGCTGGGCGCACGGCCAGCTCTATCCCGGCGGCTCCGGTCTCGATACGACGGCGTATCTGGAGACGGGCGTGTTCATCGTCGTCGCGATGGCGCTCAAGCGGATTCCCGCGACGCTCATCCAGCGTATTCGCCGCGCGCGCAGCGTGATGGGCGAAGCGGAGCAGGGGTACCTCGCCGTTCGCGCGGCCGCCGCTGAAGCCGACGAGCTCGGGTTCCTCGAGAAGAGCTTCAACCGCATGCTCGAAGAGATCGGGACGACAATCTCGTCGGTGCAGCGCGAGGCGGACGAAGTCGCCGCATTCGCCGAAGAGCTGGCGGCGGCCGCGCAGGAGCTGCACGCCACCACGGAATCGTTGACGCAAACGTCTCAGCGCCTCGCCGGCGACCTCGGCAATCAACGCGGCCTGGCCGATGGCGCGCGCGGTGAGAGCGCCAAAGCCGCGGATCAGGCCGAATCGTTGCGCGTGCGGGCAGAGCTGATGCAGGTCGATGCGTCGCGGCTCGTCGGCACGGCAGAGCGGGGACGGGAGCGCGTCGCGCGCGCCAGCGCGACGCTGCGCGCCGTGGGCGAGGAAGTGCGGGCGACGGCGTCGACGGTCGCGGGGTTGTCCGGGATGTCGGAACGGATCGGCGTCTTCGCGCAGACGATCGCCCGGATCGCGCGGCAGACACACCTGCTCGCGCTCAACGCGGCGATCGAAGCGGCGCGCGCTGAGGAGCATGGCGAGGGGTTTGCCGTCGTCGCCGATGAGGTACGCACGCTCGCCGCCGAGGCAGGGAAGTCGGCGCGGGAAGTCGCTGAGCTGGTAAGCGACCTGCGGACCGGGATCGAGGCGGCCGGACGCGCGATGCAATCAGGCGAGGCCAAGGTGCGCGACATCGGCGCGGTCGCGGCCGAGGCCGACGGCGCATTACAGGAGCTCCATCAGGGCGTGCAGTTGATGGGCGATCTGGTCAATGCGACGGTGGAGGTCTCGCGCAGCCAGGCACAGCGCCTGGCAACCCTCGCACAATCGCTACAGCAAGTCGCCAGTATCTCGACAGCATCGTCGGAGAGCGCCAATAACACGGCTGCCGCGACCGAGGCTCAGATCACGTCTATGGGCGAATTGACGGCAACATCTCAGCAGCTCGCCCAGCTCGCCGAGCGGCTGCGCGGCGGGATGGCCCGGTTCTCGGTGCTGCGCCGCGAGCAAGCCACGAGCGAGCAACAGATCCGGCCCGCGGCCGACTAGGCCTCACCCCTGTCCCCCTCTCCGTTCCGGAGAGGGGGGATCACCCCGCCCGGGAGACCGCTCCGGCGCTCGGGCCTTGGTCCCACGACCCCGCGTTGAAGGGGTGTAGCGCACGCAGGGCCTCCCGGTACGGGGTGATGAGCAGGTCGACGTAGCGCGCGAGCGCCACGTCGAACGGAAAGCGGCGGCGAAATTCTCCTGCGGTGACGCCGAGCACCGCACGCAGATGACGGCCAAAGCTCTGCGGTGACGAGTAATCCATTCGGTATGCGACGTCCGAGACCGACAGGCCCGGGTTCTGAAAGAGGAAGGCGGCGTGCAGCAGACGCATGCCCGCGAGATAGCTCTTGGGCGAAGGAATCCGGGCGCGATGGAAGCGGGACATCAGCGTGCTGGGCCGCACGCGCAGGTGGCGGGCCAACCCGCGGACCGTACTCAGCGCCGGAGCGAGCCTCGCCACCGCCTCGAAAAACAGGCGCGTCTCTTCCGACGCGTCGCTCAGGGCCGGGACGAGTCGCGCGAGGATGCGGGCGGCAACCGGCGAGGCGGGATGCCCCACGAGGTCGCGCAGCCGTCGCCAGCCATCGGGCTCCGTGCAGTCCACCGCGCTGCGCACACCGGTCGCACCCAGGCGGAGCAGGGTCTCCGTCGCTTCGCGGTCGTGCCGTGAGACGAGCGCGACCGCGGGAATGGCGGGAAACTCGCGGACGAAGCGCGCGACGCCGGGCAACGCCTCACCCTGGCAGCGATGCACGGAGATGATCACGGCGTCTACGCGCCGGCGGCGTGCAACGTACAAGGCTTCCCGCAGGGAGTCGGCATGCAGGGTGTCGAAGCACCCGTCCCCCGCGGCGTCGATGCGGGGGCGCTCAGGAGGAGGGAGAACCGTGCATACCGTGACCATACGCCACCATGGTAGCGCACGCGTTTCAACTATTGGTCATCGGCGCTGCATTGCGCGGAGCAGGACGGGAGGTGAATTTCCGCACGGAGCCTATGCAAAAATACGCTCTCCCTACGCTCTGCCTGCTCGCATTCGCATGCGATGCGTTCCCCAAGTTCCAGCTGCAACTTCAGTCGGAGATCCAGCGAGAATTTCACATCACCAACGCCATGGTGATGGTCGTCGATACGACGTACATGCTGGTGGCGATCTTTGACGATGCGCACGCCGCGGACGAGGGGAAGGAGCGCGCGGCGTTCCAGGAGCAGGTGGCACGGTACGCGGTCACGCACTACCACCGATCCAAGCTCCGGACCCTCGGCGTCATGGTCGGCCGAGCGACGCGCCGCGGGTCAGACCACGAGCCTGCGGCGACGCTGTTCGTGCCCGAGTATCACCCCGATGGCACGGTGCGCCTGGCGCTGATGCCGCCGCGACGGACGCTGCCGCGGCCGGTACAGCGGAAGCAGTAGCAGGGCTCCCTGACCTCAAAGCGTTGGCTCATCGGACTATCAGCACTGGTCGTCATGCTCACCATCACTGGGGCGGTGAGCTTCGTCCGTTACGCGCAACGCCACCGCGCCAATCCGTGGCTCGCAGCCGTCGCGCCGTTCGACATCTACGTGCCCGGCCTCGAAGCCTGGCGCGTGCGTCTGGCCGAGGAGCTCACGGCGCAGCTTGACAGCATGAAGCCGCTCGACGCCGTTTCCCAGGATGTGGTGCGCGAGCGTTGGCGGGGACAGTCACGCCCCGAGCTCGCAGCCGTAGAGCTCGCGCGCCGCACCAGCGCCGGGGTGGCCGTCTACGGGCGCGTAGATCCGCTCGCCCGCGCCCGCGATTCGGTCCGCGTACAGTTGATCGTCGTCGACGCCGGGACCGGACAGCTGCTCATCGCCATCGACCAGCCATGGCCAATGCAGCGCACCAGCCTCGCGCGGGCGCTCGCCGAGCGGGTGAGCCAGAACTATCGTTATCCCCGTGACTGACCCGTTTGCAGAGTTGAACGCCGCGCTCCCCGATCACTACGTGATCGATCGGGAGTTGGGCCGCGGCGGGATGGCGCTGGTCTACCTGGCGCGCGACACGCGGCACGAGCGATTCGTCGCGCTGAAGACGTTGCGCCCCGAGATCGCGATTGCCCTCGGCCGCGAGCGCTTCCTGCGCGAGATCAAGCTCGCCGCCCGCCTCCAACATCCCAACATTCTGCCGGTCTACGATTCCGGCGACGCGGGCGGCACACTCTACTACGTGATGCCGTACGTCGAAGGCGAATCCCTACGCGACCGGCTCGACCGCGAGCCGCAGCTGCCCGTCGACGATGCACTCCAGATCGCCCGCGAAGTGGCCGAAGCACTCTCGTACGCGCACGAACACGACGTCGTCCATCGCGACATCAAGCCGGAGAACATCATGCTGTCGGGCGGCCACGCGATCGTCGCCGACTTCGGCATCGCGCGCGCCGTCAGCGCCGCGGGCGGCGACAAGCTGACGCAGACCGGACTCGCGATCGGGACACCCGCGTACATGCCGCCCGAGCAGGCCTCGGGGTCGGGCCAAGTGGACCGGCGCAGCGACATCTACAGTCTCGCCTGCGTGCTCTACGAGACGCTCGCCGGCCAGCCGCCGTTTAGCGGCCCGACGGCGCAGGCCATCATGGCGCGCCACTCGCTCGACGCGGTGCCGCGGCTCAAGATCGTGCGCGACGCCATCCCGGACGATCTCGAAGTCGTGATCGAGCGGGCGCTCGAGAAAGTGCCGGCCGATCGCTATCAGACGTCGGGAGAATTCGCCAAGGCGCTCGCCACCGCGAGCACGGGCGCGGTTTCGCGCGTCACCGCGGCACGACGGTCGACGCGCGCGCAGCTCGCGTGGCGACGGCGTATGAACGTCGGGATCGGCGTCGGGGTGATCGTGCTCGCCGCAGGGGCGTGGATGTTGTTCGGTCGTCACCGGAACGGCGGCGGCGGCGGGTCGAGCCTCGCACAGAATCGCGTCGCCGTGCTCTATTTCAGCGATGAGAGCCGCGATAGCTCGCTCGGCTATCTCGCCGACGGGCTCACCGAAGCATTGATCGATCAACTCGGCAACATCAACGCGCTAGATGTCGTGTCGCGGAACGGCGTCGCGCCGTTCCGCGGACGGGCGGCCGCGCGTGATTCGGTCGCGCGGCTTCTCAACGCCGCCAACATCGTCGACGGAGCGGTGGAGAATCTCGGCAACCGGGTACGAATCACTGTGCGGCTCGTGGACGGCGCGAGTGGTGCGGATGTCGGGCGGCAAACGTTCGAACTGCCCGCCAACGCGCAGCTCGCGATGCGTGACTCCGTGGCGAACCAGACCACGCTGTTCTTGCGGGAGCAACTGGGAGGCGAAATCCGCCTGCGTGAAGAGCGTGCGGGCACGCGCAGCGTGGACGCGTGGACCCTGGTCCAACGCGCGCAACGTGCCCTGAAGGACGGTGAGGCCGCGCTCCTCCGCGTTCCGCCCGACAGCTCGTTCGCGGGGTTCAACCAAGCCGACTCCCTGCTCACAGCCGCAGAGCGCGCAGACCCGCAGTGGAGCGAACCCACGTTGCAACGGGGCCAGATCGCTCTGCGACGCGCTCGCTTGGCGCAACGGACACCGGCCGCGGCCAGCCAATGGATCACGGCGGGGTTGGGGCAAATGGGGCGTGTCCTTAGGCGCGAACCGAACAGCCCGCCAGGGTTGCAGCTGCGGGGGACACTGGAGTACGCGCGCTGGGTCCTGAATTTGGATTCCGATCCAGCCAAACGAGCCGCCGTTCTCGACAGCGCGCAGCATGATCTCGAGGCGGCCGTGCGCGCCGACCCGCATCTCGCTGCGGCGCACGCCACGCTCAGCCAGCTGCTGTACGCCCGCAAAGATGTCGTGTCCGCCGTGCTCGCCGCGCGAGCCGCCTACGAAGCCGATGCGTATCTGCGCGATGCGGAAACGATTCTGGATCGTCTGTTCTATGGATCGTACGACCTGGCGCAATTCGGGGAGGCGGAGCGGTGGTGCGCCGAGGGCGGGCGTCGTTTCCCAAAGAGCTACCGCTTCTTCGATTGTCAGCTGTGGCTCCTGACGACGCCGAATGCCGTTCTCGACGTCTCCCGAGCCTGGCGGCTGCAACATCAGGCCGACAGTCTCACCCCAGCGCCGCGCCTCCAGTATTGGACACGTGCCCGGCAGTTCCTGATCGCCAGCGTCATCGGTCGGTCGGGACACCCGGACAGCGCCCAGCGCGTGATTGAGCGCGCCCGGAGCACCGATCCCAGCATCGACCCGACCCAGGAGTTCCTGGGATTCGAGGCCGTCGCGCGCGCCGTGATGGGACAGAACGACAGCGCCATGGCGGTGCTCAAAAGGTATGTCGCAACCCACCCGGAGCATTCGTTCAAGCGCAACGGCATGGTACATTGGTGGTGGCGCGGCCTCGAGCGGTACCCGGAGTTTCAGGCGGTACTGGCGAACGAGCACTGAAGGCGAAGAGTGGCGGCGACTGTCGCACAGGTGCAACAGTTTATCCACTTGCTACAGACGTAGCCCACTTCTTGACGGGTCGCCATTTCGGCGCCCTTTTTGCTCTGCATCTCGAAAACCGCAGTCGAGCAGGCCGCCGCAACCGTCCCAGATTCGCGCCCAGCTGGGGGTTGTACCAGGCCCCAACTGGGAGTCGCCCTATGAGTCGAATCGCTTTGCTGTCTCTCGTCCTTGCCGGAATCGTCGGCTGTCGCGCAGATCGGGCGTTACCGCCGGGACCGACGGCGGAAATCCAGGACGCCACGCACCTCGATGGTAACTCGTTTTTCTTTTGGCTCCCACCGACCGTAAACCAGCATGCCCCATCAAGCCAAGTCTTCTCGAACAGACTCCGCCCGGTTATCACGATCGTCGACCAAGGACCCGCCGGCGCACCCTCGGCCAACTGTCATGCCGGCAGCACGCTGCGCACGTTCTCCGGGTCCGACATCACGGTGAGCAACGCGGCCTACCATGTGAACTGGCAGACCGACCAGGATGCCCTCTACGCGGAGTGCACGTATCGCATCAAGGTAAACGTCGGGCCGAGACTGAATTCGCTAGAACTTGGTTATGCGGACGTCGATGTCGTAAGCAGTGGTAGCCAGTTAAAGAACGTCGATACCGACGAATTCATCCCCCTGCTCGATGGTCGGACGTTGCCGATCACGTTTTTCATCGGCGTGGGAGCGACCTGCAACCCAACGGGGGGCTCGGACTGCGGTGAGGGCGTGGCCAAGCCGGGTGAGAACACGCTCATTGTCACCAACAGCGGCAACGCGGGGGTGTTCATTCCCGCGGGTGCGGTCAATAATGAGACCACCATCACCATCCAGTCAGTCGATCAGCGATTTGGTGAGGGCGAACAATGCATTCCGCGATTGGTCGACCAACAATTCCCCGGCGCGCCAAAGACGACAGACAACGGCTGTTACGACTTCCGCGCCGACCCGCCGCTCGCTGACGTCAACGACAATGACGGCACCTTTAATGAAGGGTTCAACGCGACCGTCGGGATCTGCCCGCCGATCGCCGCGTTGGACTTGGATCATGGGACGCTCGATCGGATTCAGATCTTCCGGATCGATGATCTTGGCGAGGGTAATGCCGTCTCGCTCCGCAACGTCCAGGCCCCGTTCCTGCGTTGCGACCCTCACTACTCACCATCCTTTGGATCGCGCGGCTCGCTCTTTGGGGACTTGGCGCGAACGTTGGCGGGTATCGTCAGTCCGCGCCCGCTCTACGCGGGCACCCGTCGCATGATGTTTGATGTGGGCGCCGGCGGCAGCACAGATGGGTTCAGCCGGTTTACGTGGGCGCTGCCCACCGTGATTCGCTAAGTCCCCGGGCGTCCGGAGCGATGTCGAAGGGCGGCTCTGCGGAGCCGCCCTTCCTTTGGCCTCATTCCTTGGATGTAGCTCCAACGTCCGGCCTCAATCGATCCCTTGTCTGATGGTTTTTCCCCGCGATGTATTCACTTTACCTATCTCCATGTTGCGACTGAGCCCTTTCTCGACGCGGACATGAAGCATCCAGGATTGGTAGTGGTCGTTGTGCTTGGAGCCGTGGCGTGTCACGGCGACCGCAGCTACTCGGCAGGCCCGTCATATCTGATCCAGGATGGCGGACACGCCGGTGGCAATGCGTTTTTCTTCTGGCTCCCGCCGGTCATGCAACAGCAGCAGCCAGCGGGGCAGGTGTTCTCCGGGCAGCTCAATCCTACCATCACGATCAGTAATCTTTGCAGCGGCGACGTCATCCGCACGTTCGCGGGCTCGGACGTACAAGCCGCCGACGGCTACTATCAAGCCAACTGGCATACCGCCGACGACAACCTCGACCTGGCGTGCGTGTACCGTATCACCATTCACGCCGGTGCTCGGCAGCTCGGGCTGTCGGACGTGGTCGTCGTCGACGCTGGCGAGAAGTTGAAGAACGTCGACACGGACGAGTATATCGCCCTGCTCGACGGTCGGACGCTCCCGATCAAGTTCTTCATCGGCGTCGGCTCGCAATGCGAGCGCGTCGCATCAGACTGCGGCGAGGGGACCGTGCAGCCCGGACAAAGCACGACGATCGTCACGACGCAGGGTCAGGCGGGGGTGTACGTCCCGGCCGGAGCGGTGGACCAACCGGTCACGCTCATCATCGAGTCCGCGGACGAGCGGCCATGCATCCCGGGGTTGCCCGAGCCGGTGTTCCCCGGCGACATCGGCCCTGTCGGCAATTCATGCTACGACTTCCATACGGAGCCGCCACTCGCCGAGGTCACCGCGGGCGGTAAGTTCAACACGCCGGTGACCGTCGGCATTTGCCCGGTAATCGGCGATCTCGATCATGCGACGTCGGACTTGCTCCAGATTTTCCAGCTCCACGCCGGCACACAGCTCTTCGCGCTGAATAACGTCCCCGCTCCGTTCCTGCACTGCGATCCGGCGTATCTGCAGCTAGGCTCGCGTCCCTCCCGGTTGGGGAACCTGCTCGCACGACTCGGCTCCCTCTTCATGCCGCGACCGCTATTCGCCAGGACAACTGCAGCGTTCGATGTCGGCGCCGGCGGGAGTACCGACGTCTTCAGCCGCTTTACGTGGGCGCTGCCCAGCGAGCTCGACTTGAATTTCGATCAGACCCCGGAGCTCGGGTCGATTTTGCCCGGGGCCACGGTGAACTCGGTGTATTCGCGGCTCGGCGTCACGTTCAGCCGTAGCAATCCCGTTGGCTTGTGCCCAGGAACCGCGGTGTACGCGAATGATTACGGGGTGCTCGGCTTCCACTCGGGGCAGAACAACATCAGCGTCTGTCCCCTGGGCATCGCAGCGGACTTCAGTCAGTACGGGTACGGCACCATCAACGCGACATTTGTCAAACCGGCCGTCCAGGCGTGCATTTCGGCGACACCGACGGGATTTCACAACATCTTCCCGGGTGGCGTAGCGTTCCTCGAGGCCCTCGACGCCAACGGCAATGTCATAGGCAGGACCGAATCGACGACCCAGCGAGTCCTCCAGCGGCTGTGCGTCCAGGGCAACGGCATCGCCGCGGTGCGGTTCGCGGGCAAGGGTGGGGGTTTCGCCATCTTCGACGACCTCCAGTGGACGCGCGCCTTGCCGGGCACTCCCTAGGCGACGCGCGAAACGACGAAGGGGCGGCTCCGCGCGGGCCGCCCTTCCTTTTTGTGGCTGCGGGCCTCCTATTCTGCCGCGGTGGCTCGCGACCTCATCGGCCGGGTGCGTCAGGCGTTAGGAGACCGCTACACCGTCATCACCGCGGTGGGGCGGGGTGGGAACGCCACGCTGTACGGCGCGTTCGACCAGGACGGCCGCAAGGTCGCGATCAAGGTGCTGCATCCCGAGCTCACGGTCTCCGTCGCCGCCGACCGCTTCCTGCGCGAGATCCGCTGGGCCGCCAAGCTGGACCACCCACACATCGCGCCCCTGCTCGATTCCGGCGAAACCGATTATCTGCTCTGGTTCGTGATGCCGTTCGTGGCGGGCGAGACGCTGCGGCAGGTCATGCGGCGCGAGCGCACGCTGCCGATCGACCGCGCGGTGCGGGTCGCCACTGAGGTCCTCGACGCGCTCGGCCACGCCCACGACCACGGACTCGCGCATCGCGACATCAAACCCGACAATATCGTGCTCTCAGAGGAAGGGGGCGGCGCCATTCTCGTCGACTTCGGAATCGCGCGCGCGATCGCGAGCTCGGGCGAGGACCGGGTCACACGCAGCGGGTTCGTCGTCGGCACCGAGGAGTACATGAGTCCCGAGCAAGCGGGCGGCTCGCCGCACATCGACGGCAGGACCGACGTCTATTCGCTTGGCGTCGTGCTGTTCGAAGCGCTCGCCGGCCGGCCGCCGTTCTCAGCCGCGAGCGCGGCGGCGGTTCTCGACATGCAACAGCATGCGCCGCCGCCCGACCTCCGAAAGCTGCGGCGTGACACGCCGCGGGCGCTCAGCGACGCTGTGATGAAGGCGCTTTCCAAAGCGCGCGAGGCGCGCTGGCAAACGGCCGCCGAGATGCGGCAGGCATTGCTCCCCTATGCCGCGGTGACATGACACATGCGAGTCCGATCGCTGTTGCTGGGATTGATGCTCGTCACCGGCCATCTGACCGCGCAATCACGTCCGCGCGCGCGCGATCTCGGCGTCCCCTTCGACGGCACGCCCGGTCCCCTCAACGCCATCACCGACGTCGCCGGCGTCACCGTCGGCCACGCCACGATCATCAAAGGCCAGGGCACGCTCGTCGTGGGCCAGGGTCCAGTGCGCACCGGCGTCACCGCAATCTTCCCGCGCGGCGCGACGAACGGCGATCCCGTCTTCGGGGGGTGGTTCACGCTGAACGGCAACGGCGAGATGACCGGCACGACGTGGCTCGAGGAATCGGGATTCCTCGCCGGGCCGGTGATGATCACGAACACCCACAGCGTCGGCGTCGTACGCGATGCCGTCATCGAATGGCTCGTGCGCAAAGGATTCGAGTTCGACTGGTCGCTGCCGGTCGTGGCAGAAACGTGGGACGGCTCGCTCAATGACATCAACGGCTTTCACGTGACGAAAGCACACGCGTTCGCGGCGCTCGACAGCGCGCACGGCGGGCCGGTCGCGGAAGGCAACGTCGGTGGCGGGACCGGCATGATCTGCAACCAGTTCAAGGGCGGGATCGGCACCGCATCCCGACGGCTCCCCGCCGACCGTGGGGGGTACACGATCGGTGTCCTCGTACAATGCAACTATGGGTCGCGCGCCCGTCTCTCGATCGCCGGCGTCCCCGTCGGCCAGGAGATTCCCGATCTGTTGCCGACGCGTGACACGATTCCCGGTGAGAGGGGTTCGATCATCATCGTCGTCGCCACCGACGCGCCTTTGCTGCCGCATCAGCTCAAGCGCATCGCCAAGCGCGCCGCTCTCGGTGTCGGCCGGCTGGGCGGAACGGGCGGAAACTCGTCCGGCGACATCTTCGTCGCCTTCTCGACCGCCAACCCAGGCGCCGCGAAGCCCGATGCGAGTGTCAGCGTGACGATGCTACCGAACGAGCGAATCGATCCGCTCTTCCAAGCCACGATTCAGGCGACCGAGGAGGCGATCGTCAACGCCATGGTCGCGGCCGAGACGATGACCGGCATCAACGGCATGCGGGTGTACGCGCTGCCGCACGAACGGCTGCGCGCTGCGCTCCGGAAGTACAACCGTCTGGTCGAGCCCCGACGGTGAGGAGCCTCTGTCTCTTCCTGCTGTTGCTCGTTGCAGCTTGCCAAACGGAGGCGCGTCGCCTTCTCGTCGTTGACCTGACGCTCGCCGATCCCATCACCCTCGAAACCACGGCGGCTCCGTGGCACGCGGCGGGCTATCGTGTGGAGTACCGCCGGTTCTATCCGCATCTCACCAGGCAGGATCTCGCCCGCTATCGCACCGTGCTCGTCCTCGGTGGGCGCCAGCCCGAGAGCCTGTCCGACGCGCTGACGATCGGCGATCTCGCGATTCTCACCGAGTGGATCCGCCGCGACGGCGTCGTGGTGCTCGCATACACCGATGACGGCGGTGCGCTCGACCGCTGGATCATGAACCAGTGGCTCGCGTCGCAAGGCGCCGGTATCGCCATCGCAGGGGGGCCGGGGGGGCCGGGGGGGCCGGGGTTGGGGACGGGCGGCGCGCAGCTGCTCGACGCCACACCGCTGCCGCATTCGGCCCTCGACAACGCCGGCTTCGCTCCATTCCCCGCCGGTCGGAATTACCCGCTGCAGATTCGCGATAGGAGCCAGACCCTGGCGCGCGGCGGCGGGACGGCGCTCGTCGCCGCGAGCCGCGTCCAGGACGGCCTGATCGTCGTGGCGAGCCGCAGCCTGCTGGCATCGGCCGATGCCGACTCCCGCGCGCGCGACTTTCTCGTTGCGCTCGCCCGCTGGACGCGGCGTCCCGCCGAATGGGCCGGCATCGGCGCCGGCGGCCGACCCGCGCCGCTGCAGCTCGCCGAGGGCCCGGAACACGTCGCCGTCCATCCTCCGCCGCTCGCCCCACCCGCCGCAGCGGACAGCGCCGTGATCGTGCTGCCGCAACCGGCCTCCACCAATCGCGAAGATCCCGTCGTGGTCCCCGGCTGGATCAACCGGCAAGGCATGCGCGTCTTGTGGAGCCGGTTCATGCTGCCCGCGCTCGATTCATTGCTCCGATTCGTGGATGGGGCCGCGCTCAATGCCCTGGCGACGACGATTCCCGTGCAGGCGATCCTCGACACGGTGAGCACGCGTACCCTCTGGAAGATCGCTGCGGACCGGTTGCAGGCGACGAGTGTCCACTGGTTTCCCGCCGTCGCGCTGGCGGCGATCCCGTCTCAGGGTGCCGACGAAGTGGATCGGTATGGGAGGCTCACACCGATCGCGTGCGGGCTCGACTCGCTGTACTGGCGCGGCGCGCTGCGGCCCACCTACCGCGTCATGGCCCGGCTTGGCGGCGCACGTCCCGAAGTCCTCGCCGGCGTGGCGCTGGATCTCGACAGTGCGATGGCGTATTACCGCGGCAGCGGCTTCTGTGACGCGGACTACCGTGTGGGATTGGCTGCGCTCGGTCTGGACCGTGGCGAAATGGAGCGGCTCGCGGCACTGCCGCCGGTGGTTCGGTACGACACGTTGCTCGAGCGCGGGTGGTTGGGGGGCTACTACAAGGGGCTCGAGGCCGCAGTCGCCGAGCGCGCCATCGTGCTGCGCGCCGACTTGCGGCGGCTGCATCCCGATCTGCGATTCGCGTTCCACGCGGGCAACGTCCCCACCGACTGGTTCACTCTGGGTCTGTTGCGCGGCTTCTCCAGTCCGGACGCTCCCGTCCTGCTCTGGCTCAAAGAGCGGCGCGGACGCAGTCTCATGCGACACTATCGGGAGCGCGGCGTGTACGCACTTTCTGCGGTGGGGTTGGAGCCCGACCGCGCCACGTTCGTGCCGAGCGAGTGGCCACGGTTGCGATTCGCCGCGTTCAACGAGCACGCGGGATTTTGGCTGGACGGGGCCGCGACCGACAGCTTGGGTCGCGTGATCCGGCGCTTTGTGAGGTAAAGCCTTGCCCCTTTGCCCTCTGGCCCGGTAATTTCCTCCCCTGGAAGTGGTGGGGCCGATGGTCGCGGTGGATCGGCAAGAGGGGTCCATCGAGGAAAGTCCGAGCTCCACAGGGCAGACCGCCAGGTAACGCCTGGGCGCCGAGAGGCGACGGAACAGGGCCACAGAGAACAGACCGCCCTTGTATCCAAAGGGTAAGGGTGAAACGGCGGGGTAAGAGCCCACCGCGTGCCTGGCAACAGGCACGGCACGGCAACCCCCGGTCGGAGCAAGGCCAAATAAGCAGCGAGACCCGGCCCGGGTCGTTTGAGCTGCGGGTAGGCCGCACGAGATGGCTGGTGACAGCCATCCCAGAGAGATGACCATCTGCTCGTACCAACGAGTAAACAGAACTCGGCTTATGGTCTCACCACTTCCCCCCCTGTGACCACAAAGCCACCCCACGCTCCTTATCCTCCCCACTGGGAGAACGTCGCCGATCTGCGTGTTTTTCGGACCACCGCTCAAGAGTGGGAGAAACTCATCACCTGGCGGACCGACATGCGGAAACGTGGATGGAAATTGCTCAAGGTGACGAGCGAGGAGACCGAGGTGGTCGCCATTTTCGGACGTACCAAGACCAAGGAATAGCCGATGCGTCGCGTTCTTCTCGTGGCGGCAGCGCTTACCGCTCTCAGTTGCACGCCAAAGACTCCTTCGTCAAATCCTACGCCCGCAAATCCGCCGGGTGCGCCGCCCCCACCGCCACCGGCAGCTCCGGCGCCGGCTCCAGCGAAGGGACTGCGCCTGGGACCGAGCGCGCAGCGCTACGTGATGCGCACGGCCGTTCACATCGATCAAGAGTTTCAAGGCATGCGCCAGCCGCTCGATTTCGGACTGCGGGCGTTCTTCGGCGTGACGATCACCGGGCCGGCGGACAGCCTCGGCTATCCCACGACAATCACGATCGATTCCATCGTTCCTGATTCCGGGACGACGCCTCCCATGGGCATCAACCTGGCGGCGGCGAAGGCGCTGTCGTTCATGGGACGGCTGACCCCCAAGGGCGAGTTCCGCAGTCAGAGCGTATCGGACAGTGTGGCCGCCCAAGCGCTGTCGCCGATCGTCGGGTCGTTCAAGAACTTCTTCCCCCGGATCCCGCCAGGCGGGTTGGCGCTAGGTGCGACCTGGACGGATACGACCACCGAGAACGACCGCGCCGCAGGCAGCGTGACGGTCACAAGTGTCAATCGCGCACGCGCCGCGGCGTGGGAGGATCACAAGGGCACGCGAGTGTTGCGTGTCGAAGTCGCCTCCGACTTCACGATCAAGGGAGGCGGCCAACAGGCGGGCCAGCCGTTCGAGGTCGCGGGGAACGGCGTCCGTAGCGGGCTCGACTTTGTCTCCGCAGACGGACGGTATGTGGGCGGCGAATCGCGCGATTCGACATCGATGACGATCACGCTGCCGATTCAGGCGATGACGATTCCGCGCACGCAGGTCTCGAAGACGACGGTGACGGTATTGCCTTGACGGCCCGACGGCCCGACGGCCGGACGGCCGGGTTCGTCGCACTCTTGCTGTTGGCCGTCGGGCCGTCCGGCCGTCCGGCCGCCGCGCAATCCGTCGCCCCCAACCGCTCCGCCACTTACCTCTTTCCGACCGACGTCCGCGACGCGCGCGCCATCTGGGTCAACCCCGCGGGCCTCGGCGTGGCGCGGGAAGCATCGGTGTATGCGGAAGTGGGCGTCGGCGATCCGGGTGCACGGGGGCGGCTGCGCCAGATAAACGCCGGGTTCAACTCGCGTGGGCTGTCGCTGGGCTATCAGCGGGACTTCCTCGACAATGGCGTGCGCGGCACTACGCTCCGCCTGGGACTCGCGGGAGGGACGCAGGGGCTCGCCGCGGGTTTCGACATCGCACGCTACAGCGGGAACGGGGTGAATGCGACCGGCTGGGATATTGGCGTGTCGTACGTAGCCCTCTCTCAGCTCACGGTGGGCGCGGTGGCGGCGAACCTGGGCCAGCCGATCGTGCGTGGCCTGCGACAGCAGTTCACCTTCATTCCCGGCGTGACGTGGCATCCGGGTCCCGTGCGCGCACTCGCGGTGTCGACTGACGCGCGCATGACGCGGGACTCGATCGAATCCTATGCCTTTGGTCTCGCCTGGCGGACCACGAGCACGTCCTCACGCTGGCCGGTCGAGATCATCGCCCGGCTGGATACGGATAACGGCCTGCGCCGTGGTGCCTTCGCGCTGGGATTGTCCATCGGTGGGGAGAATCGTGTCGGCGCCGTCGCGTCCGCGCCCGGCGATGTCTCTGGGATCGATGCCCTCAGCGTGTACGGACTGGTGTCGCGGGAAGCCAGTACCAGGCGTCGTTAGGACGGTCGTCGCGTGCGGGTGCGGCTTCGCGGCGTAGACCGGGACTTGGGGGTGCGCGCCGGAGGTGGTGGCGGAGTAGTCACGCGGGGCCGCACGGCAGGACGTGTCGCAGGCGCGGGTTCGGGTGCCCGGTTGAGCTGCGTTCTGAGCTGCACCATGTCGCGGAACGACAGGCTGCGGTAGACCGTATCGGCGACGGTTGCCGAGTGCCGTCCGTAGATCAGCAGTCGAAATGCCAAACCGCCATGCAGAATGAGATCCATGTCTCGCCGCACGCTGTCGCGCGCGTAGGAACGCACCTCGTGCGGCGTGACCACGACCGTGCGGCGCCGCGTGAGCAGTAGCATGGTCGTGTCTTCCTGGCCCGCGGGCCGGTACGCGAACATCCCGGCGTCTCCGGGAAGGAGCGCGCGCCGGTCGCGCAACATGCGCGCGAGGCTGTCGGGAAACGGCGCCCGCGCCGCGACCTGTGGCGGCTTGCTGAACACGTAGTACGCCACGACGGCGCCGCCGCCCGCGAAGGCGATGAACAGCAGGCATCCCGCCACACTCAGGCCCACCAGGGAGCGGTAGAACATCGCCTTGAGCCGCCGCCGCAGCGGGATATGGACGCGATCTCGCGCCGCGGTCGGGAGCGCGCCCACCAGGGCACGGCTGACCTCGCTGGCCATCTGAAAGCGCTCACTGCGCTTCTTCGCCAGCATGCGATCGAGCACCACCGCCATCTCTTCGGGCACGTCGGGGCGGTGGCGGCGAATCGGCTCCGGTGCCTCGGTGAGCTGCTGCGCGAGAATGTCGGCGGACGACGGGCCATCGAAGGGTGGCGCGCCGGCGAGCATCTGGTAGAGCACGATGCCGAGGGAGTAGATGTCGGATCGACCGTCGAGCGGATCACCGGCCGCCTGTTCGGGGCTCATGTACTGCGGCGTGCCGACGACGGCGCCTTCGCTCGTGAGCTGCGTGGACGCCCCGGTCTTTTTCTCCTTCGCCGCCTGCGCGGCCTTGGCGATACCGAAGTCCGTCACCAGGACGTGGCCGCTCTTGTCCAGCAGGATGTTGTCCGGCTTGATGTCGCGGTGGACGATCTCGTGGCTGTGCGCGTAGGCGAGCGCGTCGGCCACCTGGCGCGTAATACGCGCCGCGTCGCCGATGGCGAGCTTCTTCTGCGTCTCGAGCAGCTGGCCCAGCGACGGACCGTCGATGCACCGCATGATGATGTAGAAGATCTCTTCGTGCCGGCCGACCTTGTAAATCGGCACGATATGGGGATGCTCGAGGCGCGCGACGGTTTGTGCTTCGTGCATGAAGCGTTGGGCGGCCGTCGCGGTCGGCGCGAGCTCGACATCGAGCACCTTCACCGCGACGTCGCGATTCAGCACGTTGTCGCGCGCGCGAAACACGGCGGCGAAGCCCCCCTGACCTAGCAGCGGGCCAACCGTAAATTCCGAGCCAAGCGCTTGTTGTAAGCGCCGTTGGAGGGCTTCGAGGTCCATGGCGGTGCAAAAAGATAGGATTGCACGACGTGTTGTGCTATGGACGGCCGCACTCTCTCTGGTGTGGCTGTTCGGCGTTTGGCCGCCGCCGGTGTGGTGGCGGACGCACGAGCCACGCTGTACCGCGATGATGCGACTGCGGTCGGACTGTCGGACGGTCCGACGGCCTGACGGCCGTGCTGCGAATCGCGTCTCGTCGCCGGTGCTCGAGCGGATGATCATCATCGCCGAGGACTCGCGATTCAAAACGCATCACGGGATCGATTTCATCGAATTGCGAGACGCGTGGGCTACCGGCGGGCACCGCGGCGCGAGCACGATCACGCAGCAGCTCGCCAAGAACCTCTATCTGTCGCCGTCCCGCTCGCTGTTTCGAAAACTCAAAGAAGCGGTCACGGCACTGCGGCTCGAGCTGGCGCTGAGTAAGACCAGAATCATGGAGCTCTATCTCAGCACCTCGGAATGGGGCCCTGGCATCTGGGGCGCCGAGGCGGCGAGTGCCGCGTACTTCGGTGTGCCGCCGTCTCGACTGAGCGACGCGGAGGCCGCGGCGCTGGCTGCGACGCTGCCGCAGCCGCACACCTCAAACCCGGCGTTCCGCCCCGCCCGCATGGTCGCGCGGCGCGACTTGATTTTGGCGCGGTATTACGGCGGGAAAACACCAGTCCCGCCCGCCCTGGAGGACTCGATCCCCGAGATTCCGCCGATCGAGCCGCCGATTCTCCCACCAATACTCGACACGCTCGTGATTCCGGATACGCTCGTACTTCCCGATACAACACGGGACCACCCAGACTCAGGTGGTCCCATGGACCATTGACTAGAACCCGCGGTGCGTCGGTGCGTCCAGTCTTTGCAGGTCCTCGTTTAGTCTACCAGTCGTAATGGCATCACCAGCGCCATGTACGAGGCCGGATCATTCCAGCCCACCGGTTCGATCGTCGCCGCACGCTCGGGTGCTTTGAACGTGAAGCGTACCTCGTCGGTCGGCATGTACTTGAGGATCTCGAGCAGGTACATCGCGTTGAAGCCGATCTCGAGCGGCTCACCCTCGTAGGTCACCGCGAGCTCGTCCTGCGCTTCGCCCAGGTCCGGGGTCTGCACCGAGAACTTCACGTTGCCGCCGGAGAACGCCAGACGGATGCGATGCGTCTGGTCGCTTGCGACGACGCTCATGCGCCGCAGCGCGGCGGCCATGGCGGCCTTATCGACGGTTGCCTGCTTGTCGTTCTCGCGCGGGATCACCTGCTCGTAGTTCGGATACGGCCCCTCGATCAGCCGGGAGAAGACGAGCGTGCCGCCGGCGCGGAACCCGAGGTGGTTGTCGCTCTTCGCAAGCTCGATCTCGGCGTCGCCCGGGTAGAGCCGGCGGACCTGCTCAAGCGCCTTAGGTGGGACGATCAGATCGGCGGTCGAGCCGCCGGTCGCAGGCACGTCCATCTTGGCGAGCCGGTGCCCGTTCGTCGCCACCATCCGCATGCGATCTGGTCGCAGCTCCCAGAGGACACCGTTCAGGATCGGCCGGCTTTCCTCCGTCGACGCGGCGAACGCCACGTGGCCGACCAGCTTGTGAACCACGCCGGCCGCCGCCTTCCACGCCTTCTCGAACTTCACGGCGGGGAACGACGGATATTCTTCCCGTGGCAGCCCGAGCAGCTTGAACTTGGAGCGTCCCGACTCGATCGAGACGCGCGCTTCGCCCGCCGTGGTCACGCGCACCGGGCCGGACGGCAGCTCACGGGCGATATCCACCAGCTTCTTGGCGGGCAGGGTCACGGCGCCATCGGCATCGACTTCGGCGGGAACCGTGGTGCTGACGGCGATGTCGAGATCAGTACCCGACAGACGCAAGCCGCCGGCTTGCTTCGAGGCCTCGACCAGGACGTTGGCCAGCACGGGCAACGTCGTCTTGGCGGGGATGGCTGCCGCCACTGCGGCCAAGCCTTCCTGCAGCTGTTCTCGCGTGATCGTGAACTTCATGCCGGGCGCGTCGTCTCCAAATGGGGAAAGTCTTTACTGCTTCTTCTCTATATAGAAATACTAGTAGTAGTAGTAGACACCGGGGATATGTGGGCGATGCCGCTAAAGCGCAACCACGGCATCACCTGTCACCCGTCATGCAATGTTGGTGCACTGTTGGGACTGTTGGCGCCTTGCGGATAGCTGTGACGATTTCCCCATCACCCACACCCTGCGCCGTTTTCCCCATTTCCCGAATGTTGGTTACAGTGCGGACAATTCCTGCCGCGCCATCTCCACACGTTCTTTGAACGTCCGGTCGCGCATCATCTGGCGCTCCACCTTGTCCACGCTGTGAATCACCGTGGAGTGGTCCCGGCCGCCGAACGCCTGCCCGATCTCGACGAGCTGCATCTGCAGCATGTCGCGCGCCAGGTACATCGCTACCTGACGCGGAACCGTGAGTGTCTTGGTGCGGGCCTTGGAGCGGAGGCCCTCGGGCGTGACGCCCCAGCGCCGCGCCACCACCTCCTGCACGCGGTCGATGCTCGGCGCCGATCCGCTGCTGCCATATCCCGGGCCCTCTTCCCCCTGGCGGATCTTGTCCGACAGCGCTTCGCGCGCCAGCTCGATCGTGACCTCGCGGTTTTTGAGCGAAGCGAACAGCAGGAGCTTGATGATGCACCCCTCGAGCTCGCGCACGCTGGAGCGGATGTGCTCGGCGATGAAACGGAGCACGTCGTCCGGAATCGTGAGCTCGAGATGATCCTGCTCGGCCTTCTTCCGGAGAATGGCGATGCGGTGCTCGAGATCGGGATGCCCGATGTCGGCCACCATGCCCCATTCGAACCGGGAGATCAGCCGGTCCTCGAGCCCCGGGATTTCCTTGGGCGGCCGGTCCGAGGTCAGCACGATCTGCTTGTGCGCCTCGAACAACGCGTTGAAGGTGTGGAAGAACTCCTCCTGCGTCATTTCCTTGCCTTCCAGGAAGTGCACGTCGTCCACGAGGAGGAGGTCCACATCGTTGCGGTACCGGCGGCGGAACTCGGACATCGTCCGCGCGTGAATCGATTCGATCACGTCGTTGATGAATTGCTCCGCCCCGAAGTACTGCAGCCGGGTCTCGGGGTTTTTCTCGAGCACCGCATGCGCGATGGCCTGCATCAGATGCGTCTTTCCGAGCCCCGTCGCGCCGTAGATGAAGAGCGGGTTGTACGTCTTGCCCGGCGCTTCGGCGACGGCGTGGGCCGCGGCCGCGGCGAGCTCGTTCGACTTCCCGATCACGAACGTCTGGAAACTGTACCGCTCGTTGAGCGGCGTCGTCCCGATGTTGGTGGCCGTCGCGACGCCCGAGCTTTCGCGCGGCGCCACGAAGAAATCCATCTGCGGCCGACGCTGCCGGTCTTCCTGCACGCGGAAGACGACCGTCGTGGGCCGGCCGAGCACGCGCTCGGCGGCACGCGCGAGCAGCGAGGCGTGCTTCGATTCATTCCATTCAGCGGCGAACTGATCGGGCGCACCGAGGATCAGACGACCGTCATCGAGTGCGATGGGCTCGGATGGCTCGAGCCACGTGCGCACCGTCGCCTCGGGAAGTTCACGTCGAGCTTCGTCGAGGAGACGCTTCCAAGCTTCGTTTACCGATTGCTCCATTACGATTTTCTGCTTTTAGGAAGGACGTCCAGCAAGGGCGGCCCGAAAGTACGGGCCGCTTGTGGAAAAGTCAACCTTGACCGTCGCATCCCGAGCCGGGTAACTTTCCCGGCCTTACTCGAGGAATTTATGGGTCCGACGTATCGGCCGCGCAATCGGCGGCGCATCAATAAGCATGGATTTCGCGCGCGGATGAAAACCGTTTGGGGCCGTGCCACACTCTCCCGCCGGCGCAAGAAGGGCCGCAAGCAACTCGTCGTCCGTATTCCATCAAAACACCGGAGCCGGTAAACGCGCGAGCGGTACCCGCGCCGCGTGCGTATCACGCGCGGCTCGGATCTCACTGCCTGCTGGGAAGCAGGTCGCCGCAGGCGCACGGAGCATCTCGATCTGGCCTGGCGTCACAGTGATTTGGGTCACGCGCGTCTCGGGCTCATCGTTCCGCTCCATCAATCGTCCGCGGTGGCGCGCAATCGGCTGCGGCGCCGGTTGCGGGAGATCCTCCGACGCGACCTGTTGCGAAACCTTCCCGCCGTCGATCTCGTGATTCGCGCGAAGCGCTCGGCGTACACCGCCTCATTTGCAGTGCTGCGCGCCGAATTGACGGGCGCCGTGGAGACGCTGACGTGACGCTGCAACGACTGCCGCGCCGGGCCGTAATGACACTGATCCGTGGATACCAGCTCACACTGTCGCACCTGGTGTTCACGCAGTGCCGGTTCGAGCCGTCGTGCTCACGCTATACGTACGAAGCAGTCGAGCGCTATGGAGCGCTGAGAGGCAGCTGGCTTGGGATCCGACGCATCCTCAGGTGTCATCCGTTCCACGCAGGCGGATATGATCCGGTTCCATGACCTGCCGGCGCGACGCGGAGCATAAACGTGGATAAGCGCAATCTGCTGATCGCGTTCGTGCTCATGATGATCGTGGCCGTCGCACCGTCACTCATCTGGCCGTCGAAGAAGCCCGTCGGACGGCCGGGCGGCCGGACGGCCGATAGCGTTGCGGTGCACGACTCGGGGCAACAGGCTGAGGCGGTTGCGCCGCAGCCCTCCGCCCATCCGCCGATTCGGCCATCCGTCGACACGGGCCGCGTCGTTTGGGTGACATCCCCCCTGTACCGCCTCGGCTTCAGCACTCGAGGGGGCCGTCTCGTTTCCGCCGAACTATTGCAGTACCAATCATTTGCTCCGGGCGATGCTGCCAAGCCGGTGCAGCTCGTGCCGCCCGGCGACGCTTTTTTGCGTCATCGCCTGGTTCTCCCCAGCGGCGACACGGTGTCGCTCGACGATTGGAATTTCCATCCGAGCCTCGACGCGCCCGGTCTCGCCGTCTCCGCTGGCCAGGGTGCCAAACCGTTGCGCTTCGACGCCGAGCTGCGCGGATCACATGTAACACTGGAGTACCGCTTCGTGCCTGAGGAGTATCGCTTCGACGTGCACGGCTCCGTGACGGGATTGGGCAGCGGCGGCGCGATCTTGTTGATCGACCTCTCCGACGGACTGCGGTCTGCAGAGAAAGATTCGCTGGACGATTATCACCATTACTCCGTCGTCACGAAGGCGTCCAAAACCGAGCGCACGGACTTCTCCGGCATCAAGCAGGGAGAGCGCACGATCCTGAATGGCCCGTTCGAGTGGGTCGGCGTCAAATCGAAATATTTCTTCGTTGCCGCGCTCGCGTTGGAGGAGGGGCAACCGTCGTTTGCGGGCGCGATCGCCATCGGCGGACCCCGCAGCGGCAAAGTGGCAACGCACGCCAACGTGCTTGTCACGATGCCGGTGCAGTCCGCCGGGACCTTCCGATATCAGGTGTTCACCGGTCCGCTCGATTCGCGGCATCTGGCGCGGATGGGCCACGATCTGGACGACGCTAACCCGTATGGCGGCATCTTCCGGCCGATCATTCAGCCGGTCTCGCAGATCGTGCTGACGGTGTTGTTGTGGATGCACGAGCGCCTGAATCTCGCGTATGGGTGGGTGCTGATTCTCTTCGGTATCGTCGTCCGCATCCTCCTCTGGCCCCTGAACCAGAAGGCGATGGAGTCGGGAATCCGCATGCAAGCGGTCGCCCCGTTGATAAAAGAGACTCAAGACAAGTACAAAAACGACCCTGAACGGCTGCAGCGCGAAATGCTGCGGATCTATAAAGAGCACAAGGTCAATCCGTTCGGCGGCTGCCTGCCGATGCTGCTGCCGATGCCGGTGCTGCTTGCGCTGTTCTTCGTGTTCGCGAACACCATCGCGTTCCGCGGTGTGCCGTTCCTGTGGCTCCCGGATCTGTCGCGCCCCGACCCGTTCAAGATCATTCCGATCATCATGGGGCTGTCGATGTTCGGCCTGTCCAAGGTGGGCCAGATCGGTGTGCCGCCGAATCCGCAGACCAAGATGATGGTGTACTTCATGCCTATCGTCCTAACGCTGCTGTTCCTGAACTTTGCGTCCGGGTTGAACCTCTACTACGCGGCACAGAACCTTTTCAGCATTCCGCAGCAGTACATGATCGCCAAGCGCCGCCTGCGGGAGGCGCCCGTGACCGCCGGGGGCGCACGTGTGGTGACGCCACCGCTGAAGCCGCCCCCGAAGACTTAGACTGCTCTCCGACCCCATCGTCGCGCTGGCGACGCCACCGGGTCGCGGAGCGCTCGCGCTGATTCGCCTGTCGGGCGTCGGATCCTTCGCCATCGCCGCCCGCTGCTTGGATCCCTTCCATCCGACGCCGCCACGCACCGTGTTCCGCGCGCGGCTGCTGCATCCCGACTCGCGTGAGCCGGTGGACGACTGTCTCGTCGCCTGCTTCCCCGCTCCCCACTCCTACACGGGCGACGACCTCGTCGAGATCTCGACGCATGGCGGCCTGGTCGTGCCCGCCGCGGCCCTCGCCGCCTTGGCGGCCGCCGGCGCGCGTCCGGCACAACCGGGCGAGTTCACGCGCCGCGCCGTGCTCAACGGCAAGATGGACCTGCTCCAGGCGGAGGCGACCGCTGATCTCATCGATGCCGGGTCGCCGGTGCAGCGGCGCCGGGCGCTGCAGCAGCTCGAGCGTGGCCTGTCCGACCGCCTGACGGCACTCCGCGGCGAAATCCTCGAGCTCGAGGCGCTGATCGCCTACGACATCGATTTTCCCGAGGAGGATGAAGGTCCCGTCTCGCCTGAACGGGTGCGTGGTGCGTGGAACGTGGTGCGTGGGCGCGTCGCCGATTTGCTCCGAACCGCCCCTGAGGGAGAGCGGCTGCGTGAAGGAGCGTTGCTCGTAATTGCGGGCCGTCCCAACGCCGGAAAGTCGTCGCTGTTCAACGCGCTGCTCGGTACCGAGCGCGCGATCGTGACGGAGATCCCCGGAACCACCCGCGACGCGATCGAAGCACACACCGTGATCGAGGGCTTCCCGTTTCGCATCGTCGATACCGCCGGGCTGCGGGACGCAGGCGAGCGAATCGAACAGCTCGGCATCGAGGTGAGCAAGAAGTATCTCGCGGCGGCGGACCTAGTGCTCTTCTGTGAGGAGCGCGATGACATGTCTCGCGCCGCTTTTCTTGCACAGGTTACCGCCCCCGTCGTCGTCGTGCGTACGAAAGCCGACATCAGTGGCGAAGGCGTCTCGGTCGTCACGGGGAGGGGCCTGCCCGAGCTGCGCCGGCGGCTGGCGGAAGTCGCGTTCGGGAAGCTGCTCGCGCTGGGTGACGTCGAGCCGGTCGTGACGCGCGCGCGCCATCGCGCCGCCTTGGAGCGTGCGCTCGGGGAGCTCGATGCGTTCTGGTCGGCGCGCGCGCGTGGCGTGGACGCGGCGGCAACGGCAACTCATCTCCGTGCCGCGGTGCTGGCCCTCGACGAGCTGATCGGCGCCGTTACGCCAGAGGATGTGCTCGACCGCGTGTTCGCGGCATTTTGCGTGGGGAAGTGAGCTGTTCAGTTGTGATGCACGATCACGAGACGTGACACGCTTGATTGGACTTATCCTTGTCAACCTCGAGTCCAAGTCGTTCTCGGATTACATCAATCGCGGCATCCCGGACTTGCTGGCGCAGGGATCCGGGCGCATAAACAAAGCTCTTCCACTTACTGTGTGAATACGAATCGGTCCATTGCTCGAGTGGGAAATACTGCTCAATTGGTTCGGGAGCTGCGTGCTGATCAGTTTGGATGAACGCGAAGCCACCCTTGAGCTTCGGGGGCTTCGGGACACTTAACAGAACCTCACTTGGATGGGCGGTCGAGCGTTGGGCGGCAGGCAATTGCTCGTAAATGGCTCTCTCGAGTTCGACAGCTTGAGCCGGCTTGGCTGATAAATCAATCAAGCTCTTTCTCTCAGGTGAAGACCAGTTCACAACCGTTCGGCGTGAGATCTCGACACATCGTGCGAGCAAGTCTCGTCTACGAAAGCGATCATGAAACCCCTTTACTACTTTATCGCCGAAAGCCTGACCACTAAAGAATTCATCATCCGTCACGTACAAAAAGTCTACCGCGTGTTGGAACGCTAGGGCCTGACCCCTGGTGTTGAAAGCACAAGTGGCAGGATTGCCAGCGATGTGCATCACCATCGCCCTCAACATTTGATCAAGACACTTCACCTTGTGATGATGATAGACCGAACCGTACAGAGTCATCTTACTGAAGAGTATTTGCTCAAGGGGCACATAATTTCGAAGTACAAGAACCTTGTACTCATTATATGTTGTTGTCGCGATCATGCTATAAAACCGAGGGAGATCAACCGTTAGGGCGAGGCCACAATTCAAACTGTCCCTAGCGATGTAGTCCAGCTTGTCCGCGTCGTAGGGACTGCTGACAATCTGCGCAAGGAAGAGTTTCTGAGGATCTGGATGCCTACCCAAGATCATGCTGGCGACTGTATCGATATTAAGCTTCGATGAGCAGTCGTCCTGGATTCCTTGAAACCAATCCCTAAAAGTCCTAGTGTGTACAATGAGGTACGAAAGAATTTCCCCGGGCGACTTGTCGACAAAATCGGGATCTTTCTCAAAAGCCCTAATGTCCGTGAAGGCTTCGTAGATTTGCTCCGACAGATGTGAGCAGAGACCATGGCCCACGTCGTGCAGAAGCGCTGCCATCCGGAGTTCCGCGAGATCTCCTCTATCACGCGTCGGGGGAACGCTGCTTGGCTCCCCCTCCAATGATGCCCGATCACCGATAGCAGTCAGGCATCTTTCCGCCAGAGTGGCTGCCCCTAGGCTATGCTCAAAGCGTGAGTGTCGCGCCGATGGGAAGACCTGGAAGACGAGCCCTGTTTGCTTGATCTGCTTCAGTCTCTGAAGGAGGGGCGAGTCGATCACTGCGACTTCGTGGCGGGCGAAATACTGATTGCCTAGGAGCGCATCATTGATGACTTTTGGCCCACGAGTGACTCGTGGGCTAAAGTCGGCAAACAGCCAGCTAACGAAGGATTCGACCCTTCGCTCAAGATCCTTACGAGGCGACGCAGTGGTCACCCGGGTTCTTAGGAGACGACTCTCTTTAGGAAGGCTTTCGCAACCTTCTTGAGCTCGTTAGTCGCGTCGGCGCCGAGCTTTGGTTCAAGACGCTTCATGTATTCATTGGCGGCCGGCTTCAGGAACAAGAACTCATACTCAGGGTTCTCCCTGCCGACCATACCAGACAACTGTAGTCGCGAAACGGACTCAGTTAGAGACGGGCTGTAAGGCATGGGCCCGCCGGATGAGAACACGAAATAGTTTCGAAGGAGAGCAAACTCCTGCGTCAATTCCCGAAAGACACGCTGAAGATCGAAGTCGTGACCTTCGAAACGAAAATAAGACTCACCGCTCTCCTTCTGAGCCATCGCAAGAATGGCAAGCAGGATGTCATCGGGAAGCAGATCGTTCATTGATCCAGGGGCGAGCGTCGTCATAATCATTCTCCTCTCCAATCACTTCCCACGTTACGCCTCTTCCGTCTCCCTCGAAAGGTCACAAAAACGCGACGCACCGGTTCAACCAGCTGAGGCGTGCCGATTCGCTTCCGTTTGAAGTGCGTCAAGCCGCATGAGGCACCTATACGCTTCCTGAGGTGCCATAAGTCCTTCTCTTGATAAGGCCTCCACTGCGGCGGAAAGAGCTGCTCGACAAGTACGAATCAGAACTTGTGGCGGCAGCTCTTTTAGTCGTTCCATTACGAACGCTAGGTGCTCAGCCGGCTTCTGTATTTCCATCTCAGCAGCGGTCGGCGTTAATGCTGGCCAGAACCCGAGTTGCTGCGCCCCTTGTCCATCAACGAGCCACGACGGCGTGACCCGCAAAGCAATGGCTAGTCGATCCACCGTTGAACGCCTGAGGAGCTTCGTTTGCTTACGCTTTCTGTAAATCAAGAAGCGGGCAAGCGTTGTGTAGCTGACCCCCGACTCGCGTGACAGAACGGCGATTTCCTTCGACCCTAGGTCGCCGTAGCGCTCCTTAATGAGGGTCGCCAATCGATCACGCACATAGATCCCCAGTCGAGTTTGCTTTGCAAGCGATCCAAGAATCTAACCCATTGATATAAAAACATATATGCCAAAATCATTATGTGCAATGCAAAGAAGGCAGAATAAAGCTACCTTTGGGCTCAGACAGTTGGTGGTTGCAGTGCAGAAGTAATCCTTGCAATTCAAGTAAGTGCTTGGCAGTGCAGAAGCAAGCGCTTGCAGTGCAGGAACCAGAAAACCTACACCGTGGGATGTGCTCGACCGCGTGTTCGCGGCATTTTGCGTGGGGAAGTGAGCGCCTCGATCATCGTGCGCGCCTTGGCGAGCGTTTCCTCATACTCGGCGGCAGGCTCCGAATCCCACACGATGCCTGCGCCCGCGTGGAAGGTCGCGCTCCCGCCCTGCAGCACGATGGTCCGGATCGGAATGTTGAAGTCCATCGCGCCGGTCGCCGAGACGTAGCCGATCGCGCCACAGTACAAGCCGCGCGGTGCCCGCTCCAATTCCGCGATGATCTCCATCGCGCGAATCTTCGGCGCGCCCGTCACCGAGCCGCCGGGAAACGCCGCCCGCAACAAGTCGAAGGCGTCGGCGCCGTCCACGAGCTCACCTGTCACCGTCGAGACGAGATGGTGCACCGTCGGATGCGATTCGAGCGCGAATAGTTTCGGGACACGCACCGACCCCGGCCGGCAGACTTTGCCCAGGTCGTTGCGGAGCAAATCCACGATCATGACGTTCTCGGCGCGGTCCTTCTCGCTCTCCAGCAGCTCGCGCGCCAACAGGGCGTCCTGGGTCGCCGTCGATCCGCGCGGACGGGTCCCTTTGATCGGCCGCGCTTCCGCCGCGCGCGTCGTGGCGTCGAGTCGCAGAAACCGCTCCGGCGAGATGCTCACGACCTGAGCCCCGGCGAACTCCAGATAGGCTCCGAACGGCGCGGGATTGCGGGCGCGTAGCCGCCGATACAGCGGCAGCGCCGAGCCCGCGAACGGCGCGTGAAAGCGCTGCGACAGGTTCACCTGATAGACGTCGCCCGCGGCGATGTATTCGCGAATGCGCGACACGCCGGCTTCGAACTCGGCTCGCGGGACGTTGGATCGAGGTGCCTCGAGTGCCGCCGGGTGATCACGAATGGCTGGCGGGGGCGCCATCAGCCGGTCGCGGACCCAGCCGGTGCGCGCCGTCGCACGGTCGTCGTTCCCAATCGCGATGAGCCACGCCTTCTCCTCAAGATGGTCCCACGCGATCACCCAGTCGTACAGGGCGAGCGCTACGTCGGGCAGGGAGGGCGACAGGCGGTCGGCGGGCGGCCGTATGACGCGCTCCAGCTCGGCACCCCAGTCATAGCCGAGATAGCCCGCAATGCCGCCCTGGAACGGCGGCAGACCGGCGAGTGGATGGTGCTGATGAGCGCGCAGCATGTCGCGTGCCGCTTCCGGCGTGCGCGCGACCGCGATCGGGTCGGCGGTGAGGAAGGAGTATCGACTCAGCGCGCCTTGCGCCGAGCTATCGAGAAATAGGAGGTAGGGGAGTCCGCTGAAGCGAACGCAGGTGCCGAAGGGGTCCGGGGCGCGAACGAGAGGTATGACGAGGGTCACGATCCCACGAATTTCTTCGTCGTCCCGCGCAGCGCGCTGCCGGTTGGTGGCCGCCAGAGCGCCGTCTGCTCGATCAACTGCGCGAGCTCCAGGTCGCTTGCCGTGACGCCGCCGGCACTGTGGGTCCAGAGCTTCACTTGCACCTTCCCCCAGCTCACGGCGAGATCGGGGTGATGGTCCGCGGCTTCCGCGAAAAACCCGATCGCATTTACGAGCATCAGCGTGGTGGGCCAGCCATCGGTCTGGTAGTCGCGCACGATCGCGTTGTTTTCGAGCCGCCAGCCCGGCAGGCTCTTCAAGCGAACGGCGATTTCGGCAGGCGACAGCTTAGTCGAGGGTTTCACGGTAACTCGCTGATTGGCCGAAGTTCTCCTCCACTTCCACTTCGATCGCCTTGAGGTGCAAAGGGCCGAGCTCGGCGCGCACGCGGCCGGCGAGATACTGCGACAGCATCTCGACGGTCGTATTGGGGATGGGGAGAATCACGCAATCGCCGGCAGGGAACACATAGCGCGGCTGCCCATCGAACGCGACGCGCACGCTGCCGTTCTCTTCGGCGATGGTGAGCTTCGGATTGTCACGGGGCAGCAGGACGCGGTGATCGAGCTCGGCGGTGAGGCTGCGCATCAACTTTTTCACCGCAGAGAAGTCGACCACGAACCAGCTGTCGCTCTCGAGACCGCCTTCGACGACCAGGCTGGCGCGATAGTTATGCCCGTGCAGCTTCTCGCAGCGATGGCCGGCGAACGTAATGAAATGCGCGGCCGCGAAGACGAGGTCTTCCTTGGTGATGGCTACCTTGAATTCGCCGCGGGTCCCCATAGTCGGGTAATCTACTCGGGCGGAGGCGCCTCGCCTGTTGCCACGCGCCACACTTCATCCGCGAGCCACTCCAGCCGCTGCTGGGCGTAGTCGAGCTCTGCCGGCGTCATCGTCTTGGCGCGGCGGGCAATGTCTCGCGTGTGGCTGAGGAGCTCATCCAACCCCTCCCTGAGCGGCCGATTGCGGCGGCGCTCCGTCCCCGGTGCGAAAGCGGCCGGGGAGGATGAGCGTACGGCCGGCGGCGGGGGCGGGGGCGGGGGCGGCTTTTTTTCGCGCGGGCTCACGCCGTTTGGATACCCGATGCGCGATCGTCCGCCTGCCGCAGCTCTTCGACGGCGGCCCGCACCGTCGACGCGGCCCCATGCTCGGTGAAATAATTCTCGACCAGGCGGAGACCGAGGTAGTAGCCGGAGCGTTCCGGCAGCACCTTGCCCGCGAGCAGCCGAGCTGTCGGGCTCATGCCGCCGGACAGATACCGCAGCCGCAGCCCCAGACCTGTCGAGTCGAGGTCCGTGACGGAGGCACGGCGCAGGAAGGCGTCGAGCTCACGCAGCCGGCGATATTGTCGCCGGTTGTAGCCGAAGTACTCCCACGGATCGAAGCCGGGCGCGACCGCCTGTGAGGCCGCGATCGCTGCGCCCTCGTTGACGACAAGCTCACGCAACGTCGCGCGCGAGCCCATTTCCCATCCGTCGTAATAACCACCCAGCTCGCCGACGAGGCGCCGCATCGCC
Source organism: Gemmatimonadales bacterium (assembly GCA_036394755.1). Taxonomy (GTDB): domain Bacteria; phylum Gemmatimonadota; class Gemmatimonadetes; order Gemmatimonadales; family GWC2-71-9; genus 20CM-2-65-7. Next base: position 42,733 of record DASWEL010000357.1, read on the forward strand.
GCGCGGCTCGACGGCGCGGTATAGCGCAGCGCGTGGGCAACCTCGTGTGCGATCCACAGCGGCAACAGCTCGGGGGCGAGTCCCAT